>DRHN01000390.1 GCA_011049595.1 Spirochaetota bacterium
GTGCATAAATGTATGCTTTTTCTGACGGATGAGGTCCTGGCCCCGTGGATAATGTGCCAGCGTGAAAGGTCAGGAACCAATGCAATCGCGACCGGATCGGAAGCGTTTGCCTCTCCGCCGCTATTATCCTGGATTTACTGAATGAGTTCTGTATACAATATTTTAAACGTCTTGAGGACCAGGTCGGCGGGATACGGATTGCGGGTGTGGGGGGTGAAAGTAAGATCAAAGATCCGGTGAAACTCCTGGACATAAAAAGAGATGGGTCGAAGGGGATGATTCAAGCCTGTGATCCGGATGTAAGTGTCCTCGGCCCTGCCTTTTATAAGCGGTACGCAGACAAAAATGATGTCGGGCTGATCATGGGTCTGGATGCCGGGCTTATTCAATCGGGGCCGGTTTCTGAGATAAAAAAGAGGGCCCGGAGGTTAATAAATTAAGCAGGTGTAAATGGGCGGTTTGTTCTTTTTATAAATGATATACTTTATGACGCACCACCAGAACACATCCACACTGTGGTTGCTGCGGCATGGGACCACCAGTACGCATTAAAAGTATGAACTCCATTAATTTTTTGAGCCAGGTTCGTTCGGGCCTCAAATCATTTTATTACAGTCTTGGGAAATCAATTATTATACTTCCTTCCGCTTTTATGGTGGCTACAGGCATCAATATTGTCAAGCTCGGGATCATTTTCTATATAATGGAGGTTTATCACGCTACGCCAAGCCAGATAGGGTATTTTACTGCTCTGTGGTCTTTCAGCTATATAATTGGATGTATTTTTGTAAGGCCCTTTTTTAACAGGGTCCTTCCTCGTTTTTTGATGATCGGGTCTTCCTTTTCTGATGTGTTTGTTTGTGCTGTTAATTCTTCTTACGAAAGTTTTTGCGGTTGCCTATATATATTATGCAATGTACGGGATCGCGGCATCCTTTTTCTGGCCGCCCATAATCGGGTGGCTTTCTCAGGATGCAGAGGGCAGCCGGTTGGGAAAATCCATGTCATATTTCAACATATCGTGGAACACGGGATTGATCGCGGGCCCTTTTTTAGCAGGCTATCTCAGCGCTGTTAAATCAGAGCTTCCTCTTTATGTAGGAGGTTTGTTCTTTTTCATGACCGCGGTCCTTATAACGGCCGCGAGTTTTTTGCTTCGACAAATCAAAATGGATAAAGACAGTGTTACCTCTGATGATAAACAGGAGCCAAAGTCCGATACAAGCACAATTCTCAGGTTCCCGGGATGGGTCGGTATGTTTACCACTTTCGTGGTGGTAGGGGTTGTTCTGAATATCTTTCCTGTTTTTGCAATAGAAGAACTTTTGTTAAAAAAAGAGATCATCGGTGTGTTGATGCAGTCACGCACCTATATCGCGGTAATCGTGTTTATCCTTCTTGGACAATCTGTTTTCCGGCATTTCAAGATTTCAATTATGGCAGCATTCCAGATGTTGCTTGCGTGTCTCATTTTTTCCATGAATTTTATTTCCTCTCCTGCCGCGTTTGCTGTGTACATTTCTCTGATAGGCGGTATCCGCGCGTTTAGTTATAACAGCAGCCTTTTCCATGGGATTTCCGGCAGCGTAAATCGCGCCGGGCGAATTGCCGTGCATGAAACATTGTTGAATTCAGGGATGATATTCGGGTCGGCTATGGGCGGATTGATCTACCAGAACTACTCTATGACAGTTGTTTTTTATTTTTGCTCGGCCATGGCGCTGCTGGGCGCTGTGGTGCAGGCAGCTTTATATTTTTACTTAAAAAAGAAAAACCCCGGGGCCGTTTGAGTATAGATAATATAAAAATGCGTCTGGAAAATTATCTGAAAAAATCACCCATCAATAAAATATATTTGAAATTAATCTTATTAACTCTTAAACTTTAATAATTAACAGATATTTTTTTAATAAAGTTAGGCCTATGAGAATATTAGCATTGGACGATGAGTTTGTTGCGTTAACCAAGTTAACCGCTTTATTATCAAAATACGGCAAATATGATGCTGCTGCAAACAGCAGTCAGGCTTTGGATTTGTTTGATGATGCGATTTTCAACTTTCAACCCAATAACCTGATCACGATTGATATTGAACTGCCTGGCATAAACGGGGTTGACACGCAGAAAAAGGTCCGGGAATGGGAAAAGCGCAATAATATTCAGCTTGAAAAAGGGGTAAAGGTCATGATGATGTCAGCTGCAGAGGTATCAGCTTCTACATTTCCGAATCTAAATGAAGGGTGTGAAGAGTTTATTCCAAAGCCGTTCAACGGACATTCAATTGCCGGGGTTTTAAACAGATTCGGTCTTATATCTGATTGAAATCAGCACTGTATTCTATACATTAATCCCGCCTGGGAAGTGATAGGGCAGCTTCTTTTGGGCAAATAGTTTGAACAATATTTTTGTTATCACAATTTGTTTTTTGAGTACGGACCAACTTCCTGTCAGCTTTTATGGAGTGGGTAAATGAACCAGCGTGAAGAGGAGTTTGTGGAAAAGTCATCTGCGTCAGATGTGTGCCCGGTTTCAGGATTGAGGATTATACGGAAACCTGAATGGATAAATATCCAGCTCGAAAAGGACTACAGGGTGACAGTCTGTATTATAGGGGACAGCATCCTGCTGACGCGGGCATCTGGCTTTGCGACGCTGGCCGGTGTAAAACAAATTCTTAAAGTGACCGCCCGAATAGCGGATGAAGAAATCACAAACAGCCGTCCATATGTACAGATCGAAGATTTTTCACACCTCCAGGGTGTTACACCGGAGGCACGCAAATACTACATCGAGAAAATGAAAGAACGTGAGCAGCGGCTCCGGGGTTTGATCTATTTTGGAGCTTCGCCATTGCTAAAACTGAGCATAAAACTCGGGAGACGGCTCAATATCGTAAAATTTGACGTGCGTATAGTCAACGAATATCCGGACGCAGTGAAACTCGCGCAAAAATTACTACCGTCCGGCATAGATCACACCGGAGATCCCCGACAAGACTTTAAACCGGCAGGTTCAGAGATGCCGCGCCTTGTTCTTCTGGGAAAGGAAGATCAAACATGCCCTGTTACAGGGCTTCGGGTTAAAATGAAACCTGAATGGACCCGGATCGATCTGGGGGAAGGATACTCTGTCACTTTCAAGTTCATCGGGGACAGGATCCTTGTTTCGATCCCAAAGGGTAATGCTGGAGAAAACGGCATGAAATACTTTTTTCGGGAACGTGCAAAAGTACTTACGGATATGCTCGGACCCGACGGGTCTTTCATCGAGCTCAAAGATTATTCAAAGATCAGTGGGAAACCGACAAAGGCGGCGAGAAGTTATTTTTCCAGGTCAATGTCTGGAGAGAAGGCACGGATCATAGCTTTTATAGGCTACAGCATGCCTCCGGTGATCACGCGTCTTATTAATGTTGGTAAAAGAGTATTTCGTTCACCTTTCCCATGGTTTACTGTTAAGGATTATAAGAGCGCGATCAAACAAGCAGTGGGAATTCTGAAAAGCAAAGGCAAAGAAGTCTTTGCTCATAGTGTCATCACAAAGCCTGACTGGTATTTTAAGTTAGATGGTTATTCATCGAAATTTGAAATTATAGATGGAAATATCATCCATGGGGTCGGGTCCGGGAATTTTAAGAATAAACATATTGATCCCATCTTTAGTATTCTTGAAAAAGTGGTAAAGTCGATAGACATGTCCCGGGGTTCATTCTATTTTGTCCTCGGATTGGGTAAAACCTACAGCATTGACCCAAATGCGCGTAAACTCTATATTGAGAAAATCAAAAAATGGTATAAAGAACATTCTTTCAATATATTTATCTTTTATGGTGCCAACAGGTTACTGAGCGCGGCAATTAATATTGCCAGACCCTTTGTCTCTTTCAATGTCAGGATGACCAAAGATTTAAATGACGCGCTCGAGCTTGTAGATGAGGATAAAACAGCAGGATCAGGAAATGATCCGGTAAAACCATCCGGCAGCAAACGTCACGGGCCGCCCGGCCCTGACAGGATCCAGATGTATGTTGACGAAATGCTTCAGTTTCTGGGTAGTATTAACTGGGAAACAGATGATTTAAGTACAAGCGTTCCTGAGATCGACCAGGCACATCCTTTCAGCCTGGTATTTGACGCGATATCTCTCATTAAGATGGACCTTGACGATCTCCTTCAAAACCGTATGCAGGCCGAAGAGGTATTGCGTGAGAGCAGGGAGAAATACCGCAGAATACTTGAAAACATTGAGGACGGTTATTATGAAGTCGACTTAAAGGGGCAGTTCACATTTTTTAATGAATCGTTTTGCAGCATGCTTGGACATTCAAAAAATGATTTAACAGGTGTCAACAGCAGTCAGTATATGAATACAAGGAACGCCGGAAGGGTAAATCAAATATACCAAAAAGTTTCCAAAACAGGAAAGCCGGTAAAAGGATTTGAGTATGAGCTTATAAAGGAAAACGGGACCAGGGTGCAAATTGAGAGCTCGGTCTCCCTGATAAAGGACTCGAAGGGTAACCCTGTGGGGTTTAGGGGTATTGCCAGGGATGTGTCCGAGCGTAAACAGGCTGAGTCGCACAAACAGGACAAGATCAAAGCCGAAGCTGCCAACCGCGCTAAGAGTGAGTTTCTGGCAATCATGAGCCACGAGATAAGAACTCCTTTAAACGGGATCATAGGTATGGCGGAGCTTGCCGAGGACACGGATCTTGATAATTACCAGAAAAAACTGGTGGACACGATAAGCAGGGAAGCGAACTCTCTAATGGGTGTAATAACCAACATTCTTGATTTTTCAAAGATTGAAGCTGGAAAGCTCCAGCTGGAGCAGATCCCGTTTGACCTTCGGTTAGTGATAGAGGATGTGGCGGGCAGTATTGCTCTGAGGGCTGATAAAAAAGGTCTGGAATTGATCTCTTATCTCGATCCGAATGTACCGCCCCATTTAATTGGAGATCCGGGCAGAGTCAGACAGGTGCTGATGAACCTCGCGGGCAATGCCGTGAAATTCACTCATACAGGTGAAATATGTATAAAAGGGGAACTGGACGAAGACCATGGCGAAAGTATAATGATTCGTTTTTCAGTCAGGGACACTGGTATAGGAATCCCAAAAGATATGCAGAAGGCTGTTTTTGATAGTTTTACACAGGCGGACGGCTCGACTACAAGAAGATATGGCGGGACAGGCCTGGGGATAACAATAAGTAAACAGCTGGTTGAACTGCTGGGTGGGAAAATTGGTGTAGAGAGTGAAGAGGGCAGGGGAAGTACATTCTGGTTTACTGCTTTGTTTGCCGGACAGATCGATGAAAACGTTGTTGCAGTACCCGAAAAAATTGCGTTGAACAGGAAGAGGGTGCTGATTGTTGAAGATAATCCATCAATGTTAAAAATGCTGACTGAGCACTTAAAATCATGGGGGTGTAAGTCTTCGGGGGCGTCCGGCCCGGACGAAGCTTTGCTGTTTCTAAGGGAATCTGTTTTATCAGAGGAGTGTTATGATCTGATATTAACAGATTTTGAGATGCCGGGGATGAACGGATTTGAACTGACATGTGAGATTAGAAAAATAGAAGGGTTTGAAAAACTCCCAATCATTTTACTGACATCTGCCGGAACTATTGGAGATGGGAAGACCTGTAAAGATATTGGTATTCAGGGATATTTACCCAAACCTGTCAGAAGGGAAGAACTGCGTGAAGTAATTGGTTCGGTTTTGAGACATACCGCGGACCCCGGGGCACAGGGCCGTAGAAAGCATCTGGTTACCAGGCACACAATATCCGAAGAGTACAGTAAAAATGTTCAGATCCTGCTGGCTGAAGATTATCCTACCAATCAGCAGGTGGTGATATTACACCTCCATAAAGCCGGGTACCGGGTTGATCTTGTGGAGAACGGTATTGCCGCGGTGGAGGTGTATAAAAATAAACATTATGATCTCATCCTGATGGATATACAAATGCCTATGATGGACGGGTACGCCGCTGCAAAGGCGATCCGTGAATATGAAAAAAAGATCAATAAAACCAATAACAGGCCGGATCAGGTAAGACTTGACAGGGTGCCGATTATCGCGATGACTGCGCACGCAATGCAGGAGGTTAAAAAGAAGTGCCTCGAGGCGGGAATGGACGATTATATTACCAAACCTTTGAGAAAGAAAGAGCTGCTTGATATCGTGGATAAGTGGGCCGAATCAAACCCCCAACCGGATGAAATTGCCGGTCAGGACCTGCCGCCAAAGGAAAAAAACATGGAAAATGATGTACCGATGAATTTTGAAATGACAGTAGAAGAGTTCGGGGGAGATGAGAAGCTGGTGATAGATGTCGTAAATGGTTTTTTGAAGAATGTCGGTGACCAGATCTGTATAATTCGCCAGGCCATAGAAGATGAAGATGCTGAAGTTGTAAGGAAAGAGGCCCACTCGATCAAAGGCGGTGCATTAAACCTCGCGGCGGATGCCGTATCAAAAACCGCTTTGGAGCTTGAAAATATAGGGAAATCAGGTTCTGTTGAAGGAGGGCTTGAGGCTCTCGATAAACTTGAAAGTGAGTTTCATCGGCTGGGGGATTTTATCGGGACCAAAAGATGAAAACGAAATAAGTTACTGCCAGTTAACAACAATTCCAAGGAATTTTGCAGATCTATCCAGGAGCATGCTGTATGCCTCGGATGCATTTTTAATATCGAATTCATGGGTGACCAGATCTTTTACTTTTAAATGTCCCTGCCGGATCATTTTAAGTGCGGCTTCGAGGCGGGGGCGTGTACGTGAGTTCGGGCAGTATGTTGTGATCTCTTTCACCCTAAGCCAGTGCCAGTCGATTAAACCTTCTGAACCGGGATAAAAACCGTTTAAAACAAGCTGGCCTTCATACGCGAGCATATCTATTGCCATCCGTACAGTTTTACTGCTGCTCGCGGTTTCGAGCACGATGTCAACACCGTCAGGATAATCATCGCGTATGCTGGCAGTGAGATCTTTCCCTGTGCAGTTTAAAACCTCATTCGCGCTGTACTTTGCGGCAATTTCAAGCCGTTCTTCAGATATGTCCGCGATAATCACATGGGCGCCCCGGCAGCACAACACCTGCGAGGCATACTGACCTAATAGCCCGGCGCCGATTACAACAGCCGAAGCCCCCGGCTTGACCACAGGTTTTGAGGCCCCGTTGTAACCTACCTGGGCAAGCAGGAGAGCGGATGCTTCATATGTGGAAACATCATCAGGCAGCTTGATAACCTGGAACATGGGGAAATTCCATTGGAGGCCGGCCGGGTAGGTTCAGCTGGCCTTTCAGGCACCACCTTTCAGTACCGTTGCTGATGGAAGTGTGCTCGATTTCTATAAGGACGTCTTCAGGACCCATCGAGGGGATATCGACAACGTCCATTACTGCACGTCCGGGTTCGGGAAAGATCACAGCTGTAGATTTTCGGGTACCCGTCATAAACTACTCCATGTTTGATCGTTTTCAGAAATTACCCTTTGTCTGGATCAATTCCATATACTCGCATCGCGTTTTCCCGAAGGATCTTTCTTTTTACACTGTCGTCGATATTTGTCAGGACCACTCTGGCGAGATTTGCCCTGGGGCCGAGCCAGGGAAAGTCGGAACCGAACAGTATTTTACCGGCTGGTATGGAATCAGTAAGTGATTCAATAAGCCGGTAGCAAAAAATGTCCCCGGCTATGTCCGTGTACACGTTGTCGTATCGGTTGACAAGCCGGATCATTTTGATATCGATAACCGATGCTTCGTAAGCCAGGCTCAACATTACCTGCTTACCATTGACTTCTACATACTCACCCATGATTGCACCTCCTTTTTTGATTAAGATCCGGCTGAATAATAAGAGGCCGCTTCATACATATACATACACTTTATCCATTAATTTCTCGCACCCTGAATAGAAATTTTTTCAGTTTTTACAAGCACTCTCAGATTTCATCGTAAGGGTTTGCATGGTCTGAGGGATAAAAATGATCTTGAATCGGCTCATGAACGCCCTGAATGTGACTGCCATTTCATTTCATGTCACAGGAATTAAATTTTTAAAAATTTAAAATTTCTTATCTAATCCAGCGAGAAAAAGGAAAATTAGTTGAACATATATGCAGATAAAACAAAGAAAAGACATAAAAAACGGACAATCTAATATTAAGAAGGCCAGCGATAACAGAAGACTGGGGCAGTCCCGCACCGGTGATAACAATGCGGTATTAGGCAGCAGCACAAGAATACTGGTTTAAATTATCATAAGAAGGAATCTATTTTTTATTGCAGCTTAACAGTCCTGTGGTACAATTGGACAATAATACCTGTAAAATTGGATATTCAGGAATGGCAGGTTGTTATTGAAAGGGTAATTATGCCGGAATTGAAAGAAAATAAAATCGAGGCCCCGGAACAATTATCGGTGCAATCGGAAGATAATTTTGAGTTCCAGGAAGAAGTTGAGGACTTTGTATTAATAGATAGAGGTGAAATATCCCCTTCAGACGAGAGTGGTTATATCAGGAAAAAGGGACTTTTAAAGCTGGCAGCAAGGAGGAAAAAAGGTTTCAAGAGCTATGATTTTATTACGGAGATTAAGTCTTATCTTAAAATTATTACATCACTATTAAATACAGAATCCGGGTTGTATCTATGCGGATTTTTTGCCAGGAAGGTGTCTCAGGCAAAGGACCCCATAATTGCAGGCTCACTTGCACGGCTGGTTGAGATAGTTAATGACAGGGGTGGTAAGCACATTTTTATCTACACACAATGAGGCTTCTTTCAAGGAAGAAGGCCGATCAACCCGGGTATCTTTCGTTTGTTGAAGAAAACAATGGATGCGATCCAGGATATCCGAGGATTGACCGGATAATCTGGGAGCAGGACTGAATGGCCCGTTACTGCGTTCAGTTATCAGGGGTATGGGCAGTGGCTTTGTATGCGGCATAATAACCGGCAGTTTTAAATCATTGTACGAGGAATTCTGGATAGTAAATAAACAGTCAATGATAGAGAAGAGGATAGAGTTCGCCCTTCCAGTGAAAGAGGTAGGGAATATTGATAAGCTCAAACATCAGGAAATTCGTATGAATATTTATCTCTCCCTTATCGAAAAGATATGGAGTGTGGTGTTTGATAAAAGCGAGCAGTCTGCTGATAATATCATGCCTCCCATAAATCAACTTTCAATGAAGTTGAACAAGCCGATACAGAAGAAACAGAATGTAAAGGTTAATCTTGAAGAAGGAATCATTGACCAGTCGCTTTGAATTCCTTCGTGATGATATTGCAATAGAAATGATTACCTATAAACAGTTAAATTATATAATCAATACTCTGGATGCATTGATAGAACTTGTAACGGAGGACAAAGAATTTTTAGATCTTATTGAATCAAAATCAAACAGGGATATAACTTTAAAAGAATTATTAAAACCTTATATTGTTACCCGGAACAAGGAATTCACGTGTGAATCCCTGGATGCTGCAATAAAAAGGCTTTTATCGTACAACAGGCTTATCAGCGAGAGGGCACGGTGGTAATCAATTATCGAATCGATTGAGCAAAAAGGCTCGAAGTACTACAGGGATTATTCATTATTCACTTCAAAGGGTATAATGGATTCATACTATGGGGAGATGGGGGCCACCTGCCTTTCTGTAAAGCCGGATGCTATTAAGCAGAGGAACTTTTTTAACATTCGCCTTGTATCTGAAATCGATAAAGAGATTGTCGGAATGGCACTGTTGTTCGGCTCAAACAGTGGATTGGAAAGTTACAATAAGAACATAAAATATTTCTGGCATGCCTTTGCATTTAACCCTTTGCGTTCGCTGCTGTTTCATTTGAGCTTAAAGAAGCAGTTATATCTCTATCTGCAATATCGAAAACTTCTTGAGAAAGTGTCACTTTCAACGGGTAAGGTAACTGTTTTATCGGGCATTTCTACATGGGGGATAGTATCAAATGATGATAGCTTCAGGGATCTGATCCTGTCATATGAATTAAAAGCAGCCCCGGTAAGAGTACATGATGCCTGCGGTCTTAGGCTCTATTATGACGAAGACCAGTTTGCCGATGCCCTTGTGATTATTGATCCAGGGAAGCCGGAAACATTCAGGGCGGAAAAGGACCTGAAAAAGATTGAGTTATAATGCATGTGTTATGGAAGAGTGAGGTTTCCAGGTTATTTCTGAAAATAAGGATGGGCGTACCTCACCTTTTGGAGAGAGCGCAAAATTGACATCTGCAATAAAAACCGGATCAGGAGGCTTTTGTTGTTATCTTATCGAATCATGGTTTCTTTTCAGACACTCAAGTACTTTTTGTACTTCGAGTGAGTGTTTACACTCACCAGGATTGATGATAACCGCAATCACTCTCATCTCATGGCCACATTTTTCACAGATAAGAGGGTCGACCTCGTACACCTTTTGAATAAGCCGCGCCCAGCTCCGCCGTGAGGCCTTGGCAGATACAGTCTCCATCTTATGCTCTGGGTTTTGGGA
>DRHN01000391.1 GCA_011049595.1 Spirochaetota bacterium
GCTTCCGCAACAAATCCATTATCCCCTGGTTCGGTAAATAAAGCGACTCTTTCAAGGAGGTTCGGGACGCCGGTTAACCTGACTTCGTACAAAAAGTTCAGAATGTTTTTATTTCTTCCATCATCACAGACTGTTCCGGGCAATCTGGATTTCACCCTCTCCATTTTAAGCAGCATTGGTGAATTAGCAAGTACAGCGGGTGAAAAATTGGAAATAACCATCCCGGGGTCAAGTATACAGCAGGGTTGGAACGATATTATTGTTAATTTCAATTCTTCAAATTCGGTTGAACTGAATGGTAATGAGATAAACGATATGACAAAATTCGGGAGGTTATCCGTGCTAAAAAGAGTGTCAGAGATCCAGTTCAGCTTCGTTCCTGTAGGTTCTAACGTGACACAACCCCTTGAAATATGGCTGGATGAATGGCATGTCTCTGAAAGCGAGGGGCTTTTCGACAAAGCCATGTTCGCGGAAGCGACTGTCGGGTACAGCGGAGAGCTTCTTTCAATAGGCTCATTCCCTATGGTTGAAGACCCTGCTTTGCTGGTCGGCTATG
Source organism: Spirochaetota bacterium (assembly GCA_011049595.1). Lineage (GTDB taxonomy): Bacteria > Spirochaetota > B62-G9 > B62-G9 > DRHN01 > DRHN01. Next base: position 560 of record DRHN01000391.1, read on the forward strand.
AAAGGCTTGAAGGAACTTTTTATGGAGACATGGACTTTAAAAGTGATAAATATTATACGGATGTCGGTTCTCACTTTTTCAATTACTTTGATGTCCAGGTTTCTCTGTCCAGGGAGAATATAACACCGTTAAGAAATATCGAAGAGCTGCCCAACAATCTTACACCCGGAGGTTCAATCGATAATATTTCTCATGAGCTTGAACTGGATTTCAGGATGGATTATGTACCGGTTTTTCACCATAGTTTCTATAGAACGGTTTCCGTAAACAAGGATATTGAACTTACAGATGTAGATTACAGGTATAAAAAAGTTGACGGATACAACGAATCACTGGGGCTGGGTGAACATTTTGATTTTCCTTTTGGGTTATCTCACTCTTATTCATACACCAGGAACTGGCTGTACGAAAATACCCAGATAGCCGACTCAGACTCATCCTGGGATTTGAGCTCACAGAAATCAAGCTCTCTCAATCAGGTGCACGACATATTTTTTTCATATTCCTGGCTGAGTAACATGGTCTCAGCGAATGTAAAAAGGGATGAGACTTTTACAGGCTCCTATACACCCCGATATGAAACATGGTTCAGCTCTTACACATATAAGTTCGGCACTATGTACAGCCCGCCGGGAATGACGCTTGAGGATGCAATCCTTTCTATCCGCGCGGACAGCCTGGGACTCGATGTCAGTCTGCCGCTTGAAAATGTTCTGGGTTTCAATCTTACACTAAACACAGATTTTACCCAGTCTAATTTTCAGGCCAGCAACGATCAGCGGGATACTCTTGCCCATAATTATATCTCAATGTCCTTTCCTTTTTACCCCGCGGGAATAACAGAGATAGAAATTGAACCGGGGGTCGAAAGAGAGATCACCGGTGATTACAAGAAAGTGTCCGAAACCATAGGGGAAGCGGATGTACTGCTTAACACGTACAAGTATCTTTTTATGCCTCCCTTTTATTATATAAACCCGATAAGGGGATTGGGAAGGATCAAAGACTATGATGCTGTCGATATATACAAAAATTCATCTAATATTTACGGAAATACGACTAACACTCTCACAACAGGCTATTTCGTCAATACTTATTTAGGGTACGACAACTGGTATATACCGTCATCTGCAGGTGTATCTGTATCAGGAGAAACTAAAAGATCAGGTGAAAACTATACTCAAAAGCGCGGTGGTGGAGCCTATTTCGACAAGTTGTTCCCCTTTGATGTAGAGAGTGACTTTTATGATAAAAGCGTAACACTGTTTTTTAATTATCAGCACGAAAGAGATTATTCGACAAAAGTGCTAACTAATACATTTACCCTTGAGACAGGGTTGAACATCTTGAAAGATGAATACAACGGGATAAAAGCGGTTCACGGTATAACCTATGAAAGAAAGAAACAAAAAATAGATGATGAGAGACTCTTTCTTTTTCCAGGTCAACCGGAGAACGAAGCGGAAGTGTCGGAAAAACCTTACAGCGATAAAATTGACAACACGATCACTTTTGAATACCTCTGGGGGCTTATTATAGACGATTTGAAATTGTTTCCAGGGAGAAAATCGACCCTGTCGATTAAAGGCGCAATACAAAACATAGAACGTGTAATCGTTGAGAATGTATATACTTTTACTGACAGGGAAAAAGCCGGCAGCTTCAACAATTTACCGGTCAGGATAACCCTCGAACATATTTCATACTACTTGATGTCCGATAGTATCGAATTCGGTCTGAACCTTAAAACTGCTTTTGGTGTAGAAGAAAAGGTCCTCCCTCCTTCTTATGAAGGAGATTTTCTGACATCCATGGGGTTTGAAATCGGGATAATCACGAAAATTCTTTTTTAATATCCCTAATCCGGACAAACCGCATTCTTGATTTTTAGAATATTTTCTTGCAAACTAAAGTTTGTGCCCAAAAAGCAAGAAAATTGGTATTAAGCGCCTAATGCGGACAAGCCCGAAGTTGTTACCAAGAATCTGCATTGTTTTTATAATTTATTGAAAAACCATACCTCGTGGTGTATATTGTATTAAATAGGGGGAATAGGAGGTTGTAATGATAAAAAAGTTAATAGTTGCTATTATGATGATATTTCTATGCAGTGTTTCCGCAATGCTTGCCGATGAAAGCACGGAAAAGGGGGAAAAACCGAAGTTTGGATTCGGTATGAACTTTGCCATCGGACTTTCGAGTTACGAAGACAACGACGGAAACCAGGTCGCATACCAGAAGTTCGGCATTTTTCCGGAGTTTACATACGGAAAGTGGGGCCTGGGGCTCGACCTGACTGTTGAACTGGATGGCGATTTTAAACTAAGGGACCTGGATAATAACGGGAGCCCGGACAGGTGGATAACCTTCTGGGATTATATTTCCCGCATATACTACCTGAGATACGGATACAAGGGGGACCTCATTTACGGTCGTATCGGTGCTTTCAGCAACTACACGCTGGGGCACGGGTTGATCATGGAAGGTTTCTCAAATACCCTGTTTTATCCCCAGATAATCCAGCTTGGCCTAAACTTCGACATGGATGGAAAGCTGTTCGATTTTCCCTATATCGGGATTGAAACCGTTGTCGATGATGTGTTCGACTGGGACATAATCGGTGTCAGGGTCTATTCCAGGCCCCTGGCCGGGATTTCAACCCCTCTGATAAAAGATTTAAAGGTCGGGGCAGTCATTGTCGCAGACATGGATCCCCAGGAAGATCCCGCCGAACGGTTTAAGAAACCTGGCGATAACCCTGCCAGTGAGAGCGTCACAGAGTTCGGGCTTGATGTGGAGCTCCCGCTTCTTCAAAGAGAGCACATGAGCCTCATAGCTTATTCGGATTGGGCCATGATCAGCGGTAAGGGCACCGGGGCTTTTATCGGGAGCACATTCACGTACAAATGGGTGAGTATTTTAGGACAGCTTCGCTTTTTTGGAAAAGAGTTCGTCCCACAATACTTCGATGGCCTTTATGAGCTTGATAGAAGCACCAAGTACGCCAGTCTTGATGATTACGATGCATTTCACATGGGATATTTCATCGGAACACAGTTAGCGTTTTTCAATGTTGTGGACTTTTATTTTTTCTGGTCTGACACGTTCGGCGACATTGTAGGACCGAATATTCAAACAGGCATAGGGCTTGCTGAAGGCGCGTTGCCGAAGCTGGATGCCGGTTTCATGTATAGTAAAAAGGATATTGTCAGTTTCGTTGATTTCTTTAATAAAGAGAACAGCCTGATGCAGCTTATGGTCGGATATCAGGTAAGCGGTGCCGTTAAGATCGTTTTTATTTATGAGAGGTCTTACACGCCTTACACGGGTACACCGACAAGCAGAACAATGGTTGAAACACAAATATCATTTTGATATTAGGAGGCGGCTATGAAAAAATTTATTATATATTTCTTCACGGCTATTTTTATCTTATCCTTTGGTCTTATCTACGCCCAGGAAGACATGACAGCAGTACCTGCGTATATTTCATATATTTCGGGAAATGTTGATGTCGACCTGACCCCTGGGAACGAGATCGAGGACTTTGAAGTAGCGGAACTGGACATGGAGCTTCACGCAGGCACAATGATCCGGACCGGTGCAGGTGCCCTGTGTGAGATCATTATGCCTGATGAAAGCACAATAAAAATATCCGGCGGTTCAGTATTTCAGATCGATCAAGTGCTGTTCAATGAAGAAACCGGAAAAAAGTCGCAAAAGTTCAGTCTCCTTTTTGGAAAAGTCAGAGCCAAGGTCCAGAAGTTCACCACCAAAGACTCTGATTTCGAAATTGGGTCGGGGACCGCTCTCGCCGGAGTCAGGGGGACGATCTATGGTGTTTCCTATGA
>DRHN01000392.1 GCA_011049595.1 Spirochaetota bacterium
AGTGTCATCGCATTACCACGCTATTCAGACTTTCAGAAAAGTATTCGGTGAGGTGTCGTCGGTTTGCGCCTATGACACGAGCGAAGGTGACATCATGGCTGCGTCGGTCCTGATGATGCACGAAAGCGGTGCAAGCTCGACAGTTCAATGGGCAGTGGCGCTACCGGGAAAAGCATTCAACACAATGATAGTGAGCGGCAGCAGGGGGTCCGTTGAGGTGAACGGGGAAAGTTACCTTGTTCACACCTCGGAGATAAAAAAACAGGGGAAACTCGAGCCGGTGAATTCATTTATTGAAGATTTAAAAACCTTTTTAAATGAGACAGACGGTAAAAATGACAGCAGGGAGGGAAACCGGGACATGCTGAGAGCTTTAAAAGTAGCACTTTGTGCTGAAGAGTCGGTATCAAAGGGAAAGATGGTAAAGGTGAATTATTAGCAGCGTTCTGTTACCCTTTTTAAGATCGAATGGCTTAAAATCTTTCACCGTAGAGTTACTTGTATTTTGGATGCGGTTTTCGGTTTACACTGTCGTTGCTATATTAATCTCTAATAAACTATTCTGAGGAGTGAATTATGGAGCCATTAAAAGCAGGTTATGTTTCTTTCGGGACACAGTTTTACATGCCGGAAAAGTTGAAGGAGATCAGTGCCAGGGCAGAAAAGCAGCTCACGGACAAAGGTATCGAGCTTGTCCGAACTGATCCCGTATTCGGAGAGGGAAAAGAGCCTGAGAGGGCGATCGAAGAGCTTAAATCACAGGAATGGGACTTTCTAATCGCAAATGTGATAAACTGGATAGAGGTCAGGGGGGTAACACGCGTCTTGCTTGAGTTCAGGGACAAACCGATACTCCTGTACAGCTTTGGCGGGTTTACGGAAGGCGACACGCTAATCTCCCCCGCGGCCGGTGCCGGTTCGACGGCGTTGAGGTACCCGCTTGAAAGATGGGGCTTCAAATTCAAGTACCTGTTCAACGGGCCCGATTCCCCGATGGATGTTGACGGGATAATAAAATTCGGAAAAGCCGCACGGGTCGCGAAAAAGCTCCGCTACAGCAGGATCGGGATGATAGGTTTTAATGACATGGGGCTTTACACAACCGGGTTCAACAGCACCCGTCTGCGGGATCTTATAGGTCCGGAAATTGAAAGCATGGACATGCTTCAGCTCGAGCGCAAGATTGATAAGCTCGACGACGCAGAGATAAAGAATGAGATAGCCAGGATCACAAAGAACTGGGAGTACCCCTGCGGCAGGCCGAAGGACGAGGTTATCGAGCGGGCAGTCAGGATATATATGGCGACTGTCGAGATCTGCAGGGAGAAAAACTTCCAGGCTTTTTCCTACAAGTGCGTGGACGGTGTCGACCTGGAGATGAACGCGACACACGCGGTCCCATCCTCACTCGTAGCGTCCGCGGGTTTTCCTTATATCGATGAAAATGACGTCTGCAACCTGGTTGCCGAGCTGATGCTGAAGTGGCTGTCGGAGAAGCAGGTCATGTTCGTCGAGCACTACGAGCACCACCCGGAATGGATACTGCTCGGGGAGGATGGATATATACCCGACGAGCTGATCGAAGGTAAACCGCAGATAAAGGATGTTTCAACGGCCCTTCTCGGCGGAATCGCGCACTGCTCAAAGATGAAAAAAGGAAGGATGACCCTGGCCAGCCTGGCTGAAGATGATGAAGGCTACCGCATGCACATAGTGTCCGGAGAAGGAAAAGAGCCCCCGCAGTGGGTTGAGATGGGGGTGCCGCTGCCGCCCTGGCCCAGTGTCAAATTCTTTCCCGACGGGAATGTCAGAAGCATCCTGGACCATGTGCAGTCCCAGCATTTTGCCGCCGTGCACGGGGATTATGTTGATGAGCTGGTGGACCTCTGCAGCCTGCTGGGTATAAAAGCGGTGCTTGATATTGATTGAGGTGATACAGCAATAGGGGCCTGATTGAAGTTCCTTTCGAACTCCTGTGTTTCGCGAAAAGATTGAACTCTCAAATACAATTTAGCGCATAAACAGAATTATTGTTATGGTTAAAAGAGAAATTGTAAGAATAAAGAAAATTTTAATAGAGTTGCTCGAATAAATCAAAATTACCCCTGTCAAGAATTTACAGATGCTTATTTTGATGGGTAATAAGAGTGTGTTCTGTATTTTGTGTAGACAATAATTTTTCATCATTCAGGAAACTGCATAATTCAACCGGCCTTCCATCCGGGTCTTTGCGTTTTCATATCCGTACAATTTCTAAATAACATAGCCATCTTCGATGTGGAGGGGAAAAACAACTTTTGCCCTGGGGAGTTTGGTATAAAAGTCAAAACACTTGTCAATGTCATTCGTGATAAATCCGGTGTGCTGAATTCCTTTAAACAAGATTGCATCCTCCTTTTTATATATTGCTCATGTATTTATATCCGCCTGTTAGAGCCGTCTTCTTATCCGGGAATGCGCCGCACTCGATCACTAAAAAATCCCGGTAATTTATCTCCTCAAGCACCCTGACTATTTCAGGGAAGTTTATATTTCCGGAACCGGGGTAGCCCCTGTTGTCATCCGACAGGTGTACGTACCCTATATGCTCTTTTGCCTGTTTTATTGCTTGAGAAATATCATCCTCGTCAATATTCATGTGATAGGTATCGATCGCCAGTTTAAAATGATCTGAATTAAATTTTGTAACAAAATCCACACCGTCGGATATATTGCATAAAAAATTGACCTCGTTGTGGTTTATGACTTCGAGTACTATAGTCACATTAAAAATTCCAGCGGTATCTATTAACTCCGTAAGCGCATCTTTCAGCCACGTCTTTTGAGTATCCGCGTAGTCTTTGTCATCTGCCAGTTCACCTTTTAGATATCCGATAAGGATATTTTTTGATGATGAGCCGCGACTTCCGATGAACTTTATCATTTTATTTAGTCTGTCGACTGCCAGTTTGCGGCTATTGTGGTCGCTGTCCATCAAGGAGATATTGTTGACTTTCCTCACCAACCCGGTGGCTATTGTAATCAATTCAAGATCGTTTTCCAGCAAATGCCGGTCAAAAGGGCCCCAGTCAACATCCTCGATGTCGCTGATGGACAGCTCGATTCCCCTGTACCCGGCTTCCCCGATATTTTTCAGATCGATGGCCTGGTCCTCGATCTGTATTATGTGCTTAAATAATGGGCTGAAGGTTATACATAAACCCAGGCCCTTCATCTGCCGAATTCCTACCATGACACCAGACCTCCATTTGGCATGATTCATCTCCTTGCTTAATCTTTTTTGTATCGCAAATATGATTGTTTCATTGCTTCTATAAGAGGCAGTTTTACACCGGAGAGGAAACGGATCAGAGCTCCCCCTGCCGTGCAGATGTAATCGATCTTTTCTGTGTCTATAAATTTAGAGGCTGAAGATATCGTGTCCCCTCCCCCGATAACCGAAAAGCCTGGAGCATCCGCGACTGCGCCCCACATGGCTTTTGTGCCCATGGACGAAATATCGTTTTCATATATCCCGGGGGGGCCGTTTACAAAGATAGTCAGCGCCTTCTCGATTATTTTTTTATACCGCTTAACAGTGCCTTCACCTATATCTACGATCAGACTGTCAGATGGCAGGTCTCCAGTGGCGATCTCCTTTCTTATGCCGTTTTCGTCAACGGCAAGATCATCAGGGACAAGTAATTTATCCGGGTAGTTTGTGAGATATTCCTTCGCATCCTTGACGAACCGGTCGAGCGAGCGGTCTTTGATGAATCGCACCGAGGGCGCGCCCAAATTTATACCGCCTGCCATAAGCATGATCTGCCCGGTAACCCCGCCTGTCAGGATATAATCTGCTGTTTTCGAAGAGAGGGTTTCTCTCATCATTCCGAAAGCGTCTGCAACCCTGAGACCGCCTAAAAGGAAGACACAAGGTCTTTCAGGTTCGACTATTATCGAGGATAAAGCGTTTATTTCGTTTATAAGCAGTTTGCCGGCTGCAGAGGGAAGAAGTTCCTGAAAAGCTGTCATTGAAGGTGAGTTGCGGTGGGCGGCCGCAAAGGCATCGTTTACATAATAATCAAACAAAGGGGCGAGGTTCTTTACCAGGTAGCAACCGGTCATTTGCGCGGCAGTAAGTTTTACGTCTCTTTCAAAAGTTGAAACCTCCTCGCACAGGTACCTCAGGTTGTCAAGAAGCAGGATCTCTCCACTTTTAACAGATATTATCTTTTCGCGCGCAGCAGGACCCGCTACATCATCGATAAAACCAACCGGGCGGTCAAGCAAGGCTTGCAGTTTTTCAGAGTGCTCCCGCAGGCTGATAAGTTTATTATAGTCTTCTGTATCGCCCTGGTGCGCTATGATCACCAGTCTGGCTCCGCTATCAGAGAGGTATTCGATTGTCGGGATGCTCTTTTTTATGCGGGTTTCATTTGTTATGAGCCCGGTTTTTATATCGACAGGTGAATTGATATCCACCCTGAGAAGCACCCTTTTTCCATTGTAGTTAAAATCTTCAAGTGTAAGCATGTTGATACCCGGCATTTCCTGCTCCTTGTTATATCAACGGCTGCCGGCTCCATGTACAGCCGTAATAGCTGTCGTAACACGCGACAATTCCCGCAGTATTTCTATAAGTTCCGCATGATTTACTGAGATCGTTCCGGCGGTTAAGTGACTGTTATGTAAAGTATTCAGGGATAAAGCCATTATTAAACTTTGTCAGCCGGTCTACACCGTCAGCGCGAACAACCATTGTGTCCTCGATCCTGAACGAGCCAAAGGGCAGGCGATACAAAAATGCATCGATACAGACCACCGCCCTTTCCGGGATCACGAAATCCTCTTCATCTGTCATCCAGGGGGATTCGCACTCGAGCAACCCGATATTGTGAATCATTTCGTAGGGGCTGTGGTCCTGGTATCCACCGCGGGCCAGCACCGATTTTCCAGCGATATTGGCTTCCCTGGATGTGACTCCCCCTTTCAAAGTGCTGATTATCGCCTCCCTGGCCTCAAAGGCGTAATTAACAGCTCTCTTTATCTCTTCGGGTATTTTTCCCGGAACGAGTGGTGTGTTCAGGGCGGCATTGTACCCTTCGTAAAGAGCTCCGGCCTGAAGGCAGATAATTTCGCTTTCTTTCACCCTGCGCAAAGAGTTTCGGTTCATGCATAAATTGGAGTGCTCCATGCCTGAAGGAATCATCGGCTCCCACGATGCAGCCGTACTTTCAGCTCCTCCTTTTAATATTTCGGCGGTAATTTCTGCCTGAATATCAAGTTCTGTCCAGCCTGCTTCGATCTTTTTCACAACTTTTTCAAAAGAAGCGTCTAAAATTTCTCCCGCTTTGCGCATACAGGCTATCTCGTTTTCACTTTTAATGAACCTCTGTTCAAAAATCATCGGCTCAGCATTGACAATTTCAGCACCCTCGAAAACCTGCTGCAGCTGCGCGTAGATAATCTGCGGGAAAATAAGTGCCCCTACGGTACCGATTTTCGAAATAGAATATTTTTCTTTAAGCTCCTTAAAAAATGACTGGAAATTGACCATGTCACCTACCATGTATTCTACACCCGCAACCTCTCCGACTTCAGGTAATATTTTAACATCTTTAATCCTTGATTTATACTCTGACCAGGACTGGCATGCCTGTCCGGAACAGACAGTGGGCTCGCCCTCGAGAGGTATAACCATTGCGGCAGCTTCGTTGATACCGAAAACGTCCGATAAATAGCGAACATGCCCGGGGTCGAAGGCATTGGAGTAAGCGACCAGCAGGTCTATTTTCTGTTGAGCCATTTTATTTTTGACATTTGTGATTCTATCTTCAAACTCTGAATCAGGTATCCTGGGGAAATCAATTTTTGGTTCCATGGTGCCCTCCTTGTTGTATTTTTTCCATGATATAACGTCCTGGAGGAACATGTCAATTAAATATTGTTGAAAAGATCTACAGAGTTTGATAAAATGACTGAATAGGTCGTTTTATTTCAGACAGGCGGTGCCGTCATGAAAAAAGACGGGTGCATGGGGTCAAACATGGATAAAGCAAAAGATAATTTCCCACTTTTTTTGTCTCCCACGGAATTAATTTTTTCTCCATCGGGAAAATATGATGTATCCTTTTACGAAGATTGCCCGCTTGAGATTCTGTTCCATGCCTATTCATTTGACTACATATTAACACCAAGCTATCATGATTTTTTTGAGATTATATACATTTACAACGGGGGAGGCTCTGTTTATGTGGAAAATAAAAAATATGAGGCAAATGATGGGGACATTTTTATAATAGGCAATTCAGAATTTCATCGGCTCGAAGCAAACAACAATGGTTCGTTTAAAAGTATAGATTTGTACTTTCTGCCAAAGTTTGTATACAGTATTGGTCAGAACAGCTATGATTTTGAATATCTGCGGCCGTTTTTTGATCACAGCTCTGAATTTACAAACAGGATACCGGCAGAAGATTTTTATTCTGACACAGTGCTGGACCTGGTGAGAAAAATATATTTTGAAAAGCAGGAAAAAAAAGATTTTTATCAGCTGGCTGTTAAAAACTATTTAACGGAAATACTGCTGCTTATTGTCAGGTATTTTAGAAAATTCTCCTCCGATCTATTTATATATAGTAAGAAGCATCACGATATTGAAAGATTGAAAAACGTTTTTTCCCATTTAAAAGAGAATTATTGTGAAAAAATTGCCTTGGATTCAATAGCACATTTAGCATGCATGAGCACGTCTTATTTCTGCAAGTTTTTTAAAAAGGTAACCGGGTACACCTTAACGGACTATGTTTTCAGTTTAAGAATTGACAGGGCAAAAGAACTCCTATTAAGAGGCGACATGAATATCATTGAAATAGCTTACGAGACCGGGTTCAAGAACCACAGTTATTTTGATCGTATTTTCAAGAGGCTTACAAAACTCTCCCCGAATGAATACCGCTTTAAAGTCATCGGTGAATAACCATGAAATCCATTTGTCACAAAATACCTGTAAATACGTATAGTTGGATAATATAGTACAATTATTTAACAAATCCATGATAGACAAAAAAACACCCATAGTGTAATTTTAAACGATTATGTATGATGTAATTTAAAGTTTACCCGCATGGGAGATCACGGAGGGTAATAAAAGAGCGCGAGGCAGGGTTGAAAAGATACCTGTTGCAGGAGAACAAGATGTTTATCAAAGATTTTACGCTGCGGGGCGGCCTTAGTAAAGACCAGATCGGCGTGATGAACGAAAAAGCCCTTTACCTGGTAGAAAACATTGGCATCAATATTCCGCACAAAGGTGTTTTGGATCTGCTTTCAAATTACAACGGTGTGGCAGTTGAAAAAAATAATGTCAGGTTTAAAAATGATCTGGTGATGGAAGCGATAAAAAAGTCTGAATATATTCTGCCCGACTACGCGAAAAACGGCAGCAATTGGGTCATTTCCTCGGGTGTGAATCAGACAAAATATTACGATCTTGATACGAAAAAGATTCGCGACCCGGCGGCGGCCGATCTGATTGAACTCACCAAACTCTGTGATGCGTTGGACACTGTTGGCGCGGCTCCTGTTAAGCCCCTGGATGTGCCGATCCACCTGCATGAAATATTGATGCACAAGATCTCCTATGAATACTCCAGGTACAAGTGCAACGATATATACGATATTATGGATAAATCAACCACTGAATGCTCGAACTACATACACGAGATGGCACGGGCTGCCGGAAAGTGGTTTTCTTTCGGGGTATGGATGATAAGCCCCCGGGCCTTTGATAAGAAAAACCTGGAGGTCATGTACCGACTTCTGGATAAAGGTATACCCATGTGGGTGTCGACCATGCCGGTGGCCGGGGTCAGTGCCCCGATCACCCTTCAGTCGGCTTTGCTGCAGAGCATGTTTGAGCATTTCGCGGGTTTGACCATGCTGAATCTGGTAAATACAAAATCTCTTAATTATATTTCCCCGAATGACGCGTTTGAAGCCGACCCTTTTGACATGAAGTACTCAACATTTGTTTACGGGTCAGCCGAATATGCCCGTGTTACATTGAACAGGATTTCTCTCTGCAATCACTATAATATACCGCTGATGGCAAAAACGCTTTTAACAGCCGCAAAAGAACCCGATGCTCAGGCTGCTTTTGAGATCGGTTCTCACACACTCCTTGCAGCTTTGTCCGGTGCGAGGGCCTTTCGGTGCGGAGGATTATTGAACCACGGGGAATTGTACTCTGCTGAAATGCTCGTAATAGTTTGCGAGATCGTTGAATATATAAAAAGCATTTTAAAGAAAGAGGAGTTCAGTGAAGAGAACCTTATGGTTGGCGAAATAACAGAGGTCGGGCCGGGCCAAAGTTTTATCGGAAGGAAAAGTACTTTTGAAAGATTTAGAGACGAATACTGGGAACCTGGGCTTTTTAATCATTCAAATCTCGGGCAGTGGAGAGAAATGGGATCAAAAACCCTCTGGCAGTGCGCAAATGAAATTGTAAAAAAGAAGATAAAGGAACATGAATACAGGATAGACGGGGATGTTAAAAAGGAGCTTGATAAGATTTACGAAATGGCAAAAAATGATAAACAACTTGAAGATTCTTTTAAATTTAGAACATGATAGGATCTCTACACGAAAATATTGATCGGCCCGGTGCGTGGTGGTGGGGTCACAGTTGAAAAGCGAAGAGTCTAGCGTAAGAAGTGACGGAAAATCTATTCGCGGAGAATAAAATGTTTATCAAAGATTTTACGCTATACGGCGGCCTGGATAAAGATCAGATCGACATAATGAACGAAAAAGCTTTATATCTCGTGGAAAATGTCGGTGTCAATATACCCCATGAAGGTATCGTCAATCTACTTTCAGATTATGAAGGGGTTGAAATCGAAAAAAACATGGTGAAGTTCAGGTGCGATCTGGTACTGAAGGCTTTGGAGGATGCGTATTACGATTTACCTGATTATGGAAAGGACGCTTGGATCATTGACGCGGGCGCCCATCAGACATCCTATTATGATCTGGACACCCGCAAATTGAGAGCGCCGACAACAAAAGATCTGATCGATCTAACAATACTGGGGGATGCGCTCGATGCTGTAGGCTCTGCCCCTGTCGTCCCCCTTGACGTGCCGATCTATTTACAGATCCTGTCGATGCACAAGATTTCTTATGAATATTCAAGGTTCAGGTGCAACGATATTTATGAGCACATGGATAAGCCGACACCGGAATGCGCCGACTATTTGTATGAAATGGCCCGGGCGGCAGGCAAGAGGTTTACTTTCGGGATATGGATGATAAGCCCCCGGTCATTTGATAAAAACGGGTTAAAGGTTGCTTACCACCTGCTGGACAAAGGTGTCCCGATGTGGGTCTCGACCATGCCGGTAGCGGGAGTGAGCGCGCCTATCACAATGCTTTCAACGCTGCTTCAGAGCATGTTTGAGCATATGGCGGGATTGACGATGCTCAATCTGATAAACACAAAGGGCAATAATTATATCGCGCCGGATGACGCTTTTGAAGCAGACCCATTTGACATGAAATTCTCCACGTTTGTATACGGGTCCGCGGAATATACCCGTGCGACGCTGCACAAGATATCGCTTTGTGATTACTACAACATTCCCGTGATAGCCAAGTCTTTGAACACAGCGGCAAAAGAGCCTGACGCCCAGGCCTCGTTCGAGAACGGTGTGCACACACTGATCGCGGGTTTGGCCGGCGCCAGGGCTTTCAGGACAGGCGGGCTTTTGTCCTGCGGAGAAATATATTCCGCGGAAATGCTGGTCATCAATTATGAAATTATCGAGTATATTAAGAATATTTTAAAGAAAGAGGAATTTAACGACAGGAGGCTTATGCTGGATGAAATAGCGGAAGTCGGGCCAGGGCAGAGTTTTATCGGGCGAAAGAGCACGTTCGAGAATTTCAGAAAGGAGTGCTGGGAGCCTGGGCTTTTTAATCATTCGAATCTGGGGCAGTGGCAGGAAATGGGATCTAAATCTGCATGGCAGTATACGACCGAATTGGTGAAAAAGAAGATAAAGGAACATGAATACCGGATAGATGATGAGGCAGGAAAGGAGCTCGATAGAATATATAAAAGAGCAAAAAAAGACAAAAAGCTCGAAGATTCTTTCAAGTTTAATAGAGGAAAATGATCGTTCTAACCGGCGGGCAAATTGTGCATAGATCAAGGCATTCACTGTGCACTTTTATGTGCTTAAGATAAAATTATTAAAAACATTGAGGAGTATCTATGTTTGATGAATTGCCGGAATCAATTATCCGCTGTGATGAAGAAGAGGCAAAGAGTTTAACACAGAAATATCCGGACCGCGGGAAA
>DRHN01000393.1 GCA_011049595.1 Spirochaetota bacterium
CACTTAGCAATTTACAAAAATCTTTTACTCCTTTTTCGATTGTGTGAATGTCCGTATCTTCACCATTATCATTCAATCCAAGCTTCCCATCCGGAAGAGCAATACGCATAGCACTTCGAAGCTTGTCAAAAACAGTGATTTTCTCTTTCATTTGCTCGGCTGTCCGACGCAGAAAAGAATCGTCCATAGTATCTATTAAATCTCTTAAGATTTTCACATAAGGCTTATTATCTTTTCTGGTGCCTAATTCAACAGCGTTTAGTTCTTTGAACTTTGGGTAAATGGTTTTTAGTCTTTGATAAAAAGTAAGGTATGGTCTATCAAAGGGGAACCCATATCCTTGACCCTGTTTCTTTCCAGCCAAAGCCCAAAGAGCAAGTGTGTATGCTGCGACAGACGGCATGAGATTTGGTTGTAGACTATTTTCTATGCTTTGCGCTTTCAAGCCATTTACCAGAGATTCAACAAGATCCGGATTGTCATCAATAATCTTTTTAAACTCTCGTACTCTTTTACGAAGTTTCCCTTGAATGCCGTGCTTGCTCAGTCGGCCCCTGATCTTGGCATTTTCATTTCCGAAAAGATCCTTCCCAACGTCGGCTAAAAAGTGATAATGGCAAATCCGGTCAGGGGAATCTGGAAATACTTCTTCAACAGCGTTGATAATACCTTTACCCATGTCATGAACTACTGCGAGTGGATCACCATAGCTTTTTTTAATATTACGAAGGAAAGGAATGATCTTTTCTGCCTTTTCAGAGGATAATTTCACATTTTCCAGCACTATTTCGGTAATTTCGTCCAATCCGGTCATCAAATGAGGGCTATCACCCTCGCAGGTACCATCAAGATGCAGAATATAACCGCCTCCTTTGGATAGAAGGTTCTTGATTTTTTCACTACTCTCTCTATGCGCCAGGGCAAGATAAACGATGAACTTCTTTGCCAAATATGCAATACCCTTTTTTGATAGAAAAACATTTTTGTGTCTTAAATCTTCCCTGATTTCTTTTTCATTACGATATTGAAGAAACATAGATTTGCCCACATAAATCAACACGTCATAACCAAAATTACAGAGAGGTGGTATCAACTTTTGAAGCTCCTCAGAGGCATAGATTTTTTTACATATTTTACACTCCAGTACTGTCTCATGAGCTTTAAATACTCCTATCGCGAGAGTCACCGCCTTTTTTGTTCGTGTTTTTTTTACCAGTAGTTCTCCACTACAATCTTGACAAATTTCTACACTCGGCTTGAATGTTATTTTTGGCGGCGTCTTGAAAAGTGCGCCGGTAGAAACATCAATCATAAGGTTGTCAATATGATGCGTGAGTCCCTTTATGAGTCCGTATCCGGAGTTTTTTTTTAATGCCATGATAATCGAGAAGATTGTATATTGCTGAAGGATTGATACTCATCCCTTTTCTACGCAATCTTCTCGCACAGTCTTCAATACCTGATTTTGGATTCTTTATTCTGTCCACCAATATAGAAATGGCATCCGCATCAGGAGGTAATTGTAGTTCCTTATCCTTGGCAGCCTCCTCTCTTTTATTTTTTTGTCTTTGATAAACATCTTTTTCATCTGAAAAGTAAACAAAAATGTTCTCCTGCTTTTCTCGAATTAAACCAGGCACTTTTTGAAAATGTGACATAAATGAACGGGGTAACAATTCTAAAAGCTTACCGATTGCTGAAGCCTCAAGCCCCATCTCAGAATTTTTAACAAGGTGCGTTATAGTATTCTCAAGATTACCATATCGCGAAAAGAAAACACCTTTGTATTTCCATAATCCATATTTGTCAAATTTCGGAATGTTTGGCAAAGTAAAATACTTTCCATATTTGTTATAGCTATTGTAAGTATGCCATTCCTTCAATCGTCTTTGTACGGTTCTCCGGGAACATTCAAGTAGATCGCTAAGTTGTTGAATTTTGACAATCTTTTTTTCCTTCAAAACTTTCAGTGCGCCGGCTTCATTCTCAGGTTTAGTCATACATTTCTCCTATTGGCATAATTTATGTAAAAATAAATCCAATATCATATTATATGCCATTTTGATGAAAAAAATAAACCCCTAATTCTCTTTTTTTTAATAAAACCCATAAATAGCATAAGGATCTGAATATATTTCATTAAAAACGATGAGTGTTTTATTTATTTATGGATTTCATAGATTGTGACATTTGAAATGTGTGCGATCTAATTAATTACATAGTATAGAATTACAGAATTTGCAACTGTATTGTGCTTTCATACGTATTTTGTAATGGAAGGTCTTGTGGGTATTTATGTTTCGTCTATCGGCAACAGCTGTCTCGCTAACCTGGGCCCTGGTGAAATACTGGGTGACATTTCTTTCATCGGGGACATTCCGGCTTCTGCTTCCGTGGTCGCGGTTGAAAATTCTCATTTGCTGGCGATCTCAAGAACCGACCTTGAAGCGAAATTAAATGAAGACCCCGATTTTGCAGCCCGACTTTATAAAACCTTTGCTATAATCTCCTCCAAACGCCTCAGGGAACGCGAGCGAACTTTCGGCCGGATGTTTGACGCTAAAACAGATGACGGACTGAAACATACACCCGTTTGGGAGCGAATATCTTGTGCTCTGGGGGGCTTAAAGAGCTTCTTCAAAGAGGGAGACATGGAACTGTTGAAGAGCAGCCGGCAGGGTCGAGCAGACTCGGCCCTCTTCTTGACAAATGTTTTCTTAATTTACCGGTAGTTAAAGCAATCAGACATCGGCCCCAAATTCTTGCCCGCGAGATTCACAGTGTCCCCTACAGCCTTGAACTCCACACGCAGGTCGTTGCCCAGCGTGCCCACCACTACGGGTCCTGTGTGGATGCCGATCCGCATTTTGATTTGCGGTAAACCGGCCTGCTCCTGTTTTATCTGATTGTTGAACCTGGTAATCTCGCGGTATACAGCACATGCGTGATCGGACTGCACGCTGAGGGGCATCCTCCAGTGCGATAGGGGCGCCTAACAGGGCCATGATACCGTCACCCGTCATCTCTCCCCGTTGACCGTGCCATCGAAGTCGTAAACTTTGTGTATCAGGATCTCGTAGACCCGGTCCATTATATCGTAGGTTTGCTCGGCGCTCAGTTTCTCTGGGCCGCACTGCGGGCAGATCCTTGTCAGCTTTGTCCCGCACTCCCGGCAGAACTTTTTACTGTCGGGGTTTTCAGAACCGCACTTCGGCAATCCATTACGCTGTTCCTATATGGAATATTCAGTCCAAAAGCGAGTCACAAATTACAGGCGTTAAAATCCTCGCGACCGCTGGTCAACAGGTATGTAAGTTTTATCTTCTATTCAAACTCCTCTCTTGATTGCGCAGTCAACACGATTGCCGGTATTCCAACAAAAAACCAGAAAATGGTTGCCGCGATTGCACCGGCGAGCGCCAATCCCCACAATTTTCTCTGCAGGGCGTAGATACCTCCTGTCAAGGCAAATACCCCTATGATAAGAGTTGGTACGGCTATGCCCGAAAGGATAGCCGGAACAAACGCGGGAACAGATTCCATCCCCGGAATACCCAGCGCGCCGCTTATCACCGCTCTCGCGATCATTAACATAATAAACCAGATGATCGCAAAGGCGCCGGTAACTATATCCAGGATCCCCGCCGTCACGGGTTTTTTTGTTTTTTCCATTTTTTTCTCCTTTATTTACATATACCGGCAGTCTATCA
>DRHN01000394.1 GCA_011049595.1 Spirochaetota bacterium
AAAAGCGAAAAGCCATGGGGTTGAATAAGGTTTCATGGTGGGGCAATCGCGGTTTGCAAATTAATGTGAAAGACCAGTTCGATTTCCAAGAAACTGACGTCAAACCGAGCTACTCAAATTGACGTCAAAACAGGGTGGAATTGTCTGAATATGCAAGCAAAATATTACTTTTTAAAGATCGGTATGCGGAAATTTGTTAATAATCTGAATAAAAATAAAAAATGGAAGGAAACAAACTCTACTTTTTTGACGGGATCAAAAGCCCTTTATCACCAACCAGCTTCACGAACTTTTCAGCGTCTTTGACGGACCCTGCAACGGAGCCGTAGTGCATGGGGATTGCGGTCTTCGGGTTGATGGCGGAGACAGCGGACGCGGCTTCCTTATAATCCATCGTGTATGTCCCGCCCACAGGCAAAAACGCAATATCCGTGTTTATCCCTGACATCTCCGGTATCAGGTCGGTATCGCCCGGAAAGTAATATCGTGTCGCGTCCATCTGGAACACATAGCCGTTCCAGTTATTCGCTTTCGGGTGAAAGGTCTTCCCTATATTGTAGGCGGGGACCGCGTCGATAATGATCCCCTGTACGTTGGCGTTCTGGCCCGGGGCCAGCCCTATAACGTGCTCTGCGAGATCTTTCGCCTGGTCCGCGCAATCGGTGCTCGACACTATTGTGGTGTCTTTTCCAAGGATCTTTTTTATGTCCTCCGGTGAGAAATGGTCGAAATGGCTGTGACTTATTAAAATGATATCCGCGGTTTCTTCTTGCGTGATTTGATAAGGGTCGGTGTAGATTATTTTGCTGCCTTTTATTTGAAATGAAGCATGGCCGAGAAATTCGATATTTTCTACCATCACTCCCCCTGGCGCGGTTTTTTGGGAAAATTAATGACGATCAACGCTCATATAAAAAGTGTGTCGCCCTTCCTCTTCAAACGATACCTTTTTCAAGCGCGACCTTTCTCGCAATTTCGTACAGATCGTTCATCTCAAAAGGTTTTTTTACACAGGCATACACGCCGGATTTGTACAGTTCTTCTTCATCTAATGATTCACGTCCGGTTATGAAAACTATTTTTGCATCGCTGTTGTTCTCGAGAATTTTTCTCGCCGCCTCAAACCCTCCCATCCTGGGCATAAGGTAATCCATAAATATGAGATCAAAGGGTTTTTCTTTTGCCATTTTCAAACCGAACTCGCCGTCTTCCGCGAGCGTAACCCTGCACCCCTTTTTATCAAAAAAATAGTACATCGTGTTTCTTACATATTCTTCATCATCCACTATGAGGATGTCCATATCAAGGTTTGCGATAACCTCATACGCATGCCTGATTTCCGCCTCTTCAATTTCAGGGGCATGATCTTCTTTCATTATTGGAAGCTCTATCGTGTATGTGAGCTTTGTTTTATTCACTTTCTTTACACCTATGCTGCCCTTATGATTTCGAATTATGTGGTTGCAGATCGACAGCACGTTCCTGTTTTCGATCCTCCCCTCCTTGCTGTCCACTTTTAATATCGGCTCGTCAACGACAAATATCCTTTCAAGGGAATGAAAATCTTCTTCATCTATTTCGTATTCATCACCTATTATTTTGATTAATGCCCCGCCGTTCTTATTTGAAAGAAAGATGCCCGCTGTTCCGTGCTCATTCACATTACCGACCACATCATTCAACAAGTTAAAAAACACCTGTATCAGCTGGTCATAATCCCCATTCAGCAGGTACCCTTTTTCAAATTTTTTGATCAACTCGATGTTCTTTATCTTGAAGTGTGCCTTAGCAAGATCGATCGATTCGGAAAGGATATCCTTTATACTGACCCGGGTATATTGAGGGTTCTCGACCCGGGCAAAGGCCCTCAAGTTCTTTATTTCGTTCCTCACCCTGTAGGATGAATCGATCACGACCTGAAAAGAATCTTTGATCAGTTTTTTATCGTCGGGGTTCAGCTGGGCAAGTTCCGCGTACCCCTGCATCCCGGTCAATATATTATTTATCGCGTGCGCGGTGTCGCTGAGCAGTTTCACTATGAAATCCGGATTTGTTATTCCTGAAACACTTCTCAATTTTTCCTTGACGAACAGATGTTTATAGACAGACAGCACTGACAGTTCGAATAACGCGTCGGGTAAGGACAATATTAATAAACCATCAGCTTTCTTATCAAGTAAAAGGTCCCCGGCAGGTTTGTCGACCAGGAGCACAACCGATACACGGTCCCCTGGATCACCCATGCTGTTTACAAGGTCCGTCAGGTCAGCTGTATACAGATTTTCATCGCAAAAAAAAGCCTCTGCCTCCCCCTCTTTTAAATACTGGACAGCATTTTCACCGCTTCTAACTGTAACCACATCACATCCGAATGACCTTGATATATCATGGAATAAATTGTAGTGCCTGGAGGCGGTATCAAGAATGTTTGAGTAAACAACTGACTTTTTCAATATAATATGGCTCCCTTAATTAGTTCTCAACGCAGTTTTTCCGGATATAAAGCTTTTGATCTATCACACTTACAAACAATCTTCTATTTGATAAGTTCTTGGTGACTACTTCGGGCTTGTCCGACTAAGCCGGGCTACTCCGTGTTTTATACGGCTTAACAGCAAGACCTAATTACATTCTAAAACAATCGCGGAATCAAATCAAGTTTTTGTACAAAAACCGTAGGTTCATTCAAGATTTTCCCTATCCATATCTTCAGAGTCAATATTAGTTTCGCCTTCTTCGATTTCAAATATAAGCTCAAGTTCCTGATTGCACGCAATAAAATCTTCCAGAGTGTCTTCCAGTGACTCGACATTGAGCCCGGAAAAATATATCTTTGAAAATACGTGAAAATGGATCTCTTCCTCATCCTCTAATATGTTAAAATAACATCCATTCTCGTAACAGATATCCAGCATAGGCTCAAGATGCTTCTTGAAAAAGCTCTCTTCAGCAATGTCAAAGGTGAAGGTGTTTGCAAATTCGATAAAATTACTTTCATTTTCAATATATATCGTGCCCAAATAATGATCGTTTTTTTTAAATGAACCCTCGTAGGTCTCACCTGTTTCTTCTTTATCAAATATATAGTAACCCAGTTCACCAAATATTGCTTCCATCCGTTCGATAATATCTTTAATCTGTTCAGTCATCCTGTTTGACAGCTTCCTTTAATTTCCGAATTGCACTTTCATCTTCCATCGTGTAAACGCCCCTTAAACTTTCACTCCATGTAAGTATGATCCCGGTTTCAAATTCATTAATATTAATTTTCCCATTTTTCACATTATCGAGTTTCTGTAAAATAATCTCTTCTTCCGGTATAAAAAAATCACCGTCCCCCCAATGCCCGCCGTGAATGTTATTTTCTGCCCATACTTTTATTACAGTTATCTCGGAATCTGTAAATTTTAACACCATATTCCAGTCCTGTTTATCAGAGAAAAGCTAATTTAAACACTTCCCAATGTCAAGAATTAACTTGACCGCCTGTCCCCGTACTGCTTATATTCCAATACACGCAGAAATGATCAGGAGAGATAATAGATGGCTCGTGTTTGTGAAATATGCGGAAAAAGCACTACTTTTGGAAGGTCCTATGCAAAACGGGGACTTGCGAGAAGGAAAAAAGGAGCTGGTATAAAAATTACAGGCATCACTAATAGATCATTTGCCCCTAACCTCATTAAAAAAAGAATAGTTATAAATGGAAAAGTTAAAAACGCAAAGGTGTGCACTTCATGTCTTAGAAACGGAACTTTAGTACTCGCGAAATAAATATCTCTCTTCAAGCTGAACCATATAAATGATTAACAAACAAACTTCCAAGCAGCTATATTTTTGACCGCATTTCGGTCGATTTTACAATGACCTTATCTATGATGATAATAACCCGGCCCTCCGTCAGGTTATACTTTGTTACATCGTTCTGGAGGAGGATATTTACGTCATCGTTCGATAAACTGATATCCGTTTTGATCAAATTATCATTTCTCAGTGCCACAAATCTTGCAGGATTTTCACCGACTCTTTCCTCAAACCCGGTATAGAAAGGGTCATCTGTATACTGGACCGCCCCCCATCTTTTAAAACTCTCTTCAGCCATCAGAGCAATAGAGTAAACTTCCCTGTGATCTTCATCGAAAATCCGCGGAGCGAAGGCCGGCTCCCGCCCGAGCCCCCTGGCATCGATAACGACCCCTGTAAAATTTGTGGAAAATACGTAACCTTCATGAACGGGAAAATTACCGGTATCCGCACCGGCATCTATCAGCAGGCTGGCCAGGCCGTTCATACCGTAAAAAGGAAGATTGGTTCTTAAAACCACTGTGTTGTCAGTGTACTGCACAGCCAATTTCTTTTCATTGGAAATATAATTATAAACAGGATCGTTTCTCTCTGGTTCCAGTTTCATAAGATCACTGGCAAATAAATAAGCATCCAGCCGTAATAGATACATTGACAGAATAAAATTTCTGATCAGATCGGCCTTTGCCCTTTGAGCTGCTTCATGCTGCCATTGAATATAGTTCCCTCTTTCTCCTGGTATAATATAACCTGTACCTGTGATATTTAACTCCTGATTGACCCAGTTTACGGTAATACGTCCGAACTCTTCAGCTCCGGCACAATTTACGCGAATGACCGCCAGCAGCAGGAATACAAAGAGAAGTTTTTTTAATCTATCCATTTCTTATAAATATATCTTTTATTGATCTTTTTAGAAACAAGGTATTCTTTCAGCTCCTGTTTAATATCAGGATAGATAACGCGGGAGGTAATTTTATCCTGATCCAGAAATGCAAAATCTTTTACTCGTTTATCGGCACCGGGCGCCAGCAAATCAATATCCCCGGTCTCGATCAAGTATGTCGGCTGGATAATATGATCCACTCTATTATTGTACGATTCCACAACAAAGAGCAGATCATTTACAGAACAATCCAGGTTCAGCTCTTCTTTCAGCTCCCGCTTCAGGGCGGTCTTAGCACTTTCACCAAGGTTTACACCGCCCCCGGGTAAAAGCCAGTACGCTTTTCCCTCTTTGAAATGTTCGACCATTAAAACAGTGCTGTTTACTTTTAAGAACCCGGCAACCCTGACCCTCATACTAATTATTTTCGACTTTCTTTATTGTTTCACTGACAAATTTTACTTATATTTTACATCAATATAAGGGTTTTTTACAGATATATTTCACAGGTCTAACAGTAGAAATATATTTACACCCGGTTTCTTTATTGTTCCTGGTGACAACTTCGGCCACGACTAAGTCGGGCAAGCCTGGCCACTCCGTGTTTTATACGGCGTGGCACCAAGAACTAATTAGAAATAACTCTTTAGCAACGAGGTTACCATGATCAACGGAATGCAGCATATCGGGATTGGAGTCCGCAACAGAGAGGAATCGTACAAGTTTTACAACGACGCACTTTTATTCTCAGTTCCCATGAGCAAACATGAAGGTCGCTGCACAGGTGTTGTTCCCATTATCGAAAAAGATGAAACCAGAAATGTAATTATCTCAATGAACCCGTACGGGGGCGCAGCTATAGAGGTATTTCAGTACACATCCAAAACTCCCGCTCCGGTGCCGAAACTGGTTGATTTTACGTATAACGGCTACCTGTTTTACGGGCTTGCGGTAAAAAACATTAAAAAATCTCTTGATATCGTTAAAAAAAATAACGGTAATATCATTACCAGCGCGACCGCTTTCACCCCCATGAAAGACAGGGACTGGAGGACAGCTGTTTTTACGGACCCGTTCGGAATAACAGGCATCATGGTGGATAATGGGTCATCAAAAAACAGCGGCATAGATTATGTTGCTATCGGGGTTTCAAATCTTGAACAATCGATTACATTCTACAATACATTTCTGGGTTACGATGTAGAAATCTACAAATATGAAGGGGAATGTCCCGAATGGGATGGATTGTTCGGAAAGGATAGAAAAATCAAAAGAGCTCTTCTACAACGCAGCACAAAGCCGCAGGGTCCTTTCAGGCATTTTTTAAAGGGAGGCATGATAGAGCTCATAGAAGTTGAAGGTAATTCCGGAAAGCACAATTACGAAGGTAGAAAATGGGGTGACATTGGTTTCATGGAGCTGTGTTTCGATGTTTCGGACATTAAAGGCACGGTCGACGCTTTAGCTGCTAAAGGTGTTCAAATCGCTGTGCCGCCCTATACCCAGAACATGGGTCAGAAAACAGAAGCCACATTTGCCTACATAAAAGACCCCGACGGTTCATTGCTGGAATTTGCCGAAATAAAGAGCCTGCCTGTTCCTTATTTTGTAATAAGGTCCCTGGTAAATCCGTTTACGGTTAAGACCGCTAAATTATTAAAAATGTTGTGATTCGGGTCTGCAGCGGCAAATTGTTCGAGCTGTCAGGGCAAACATCCCTCCAGTCTTTTTATTCCCTCGATTATATTATCCATGGAAGTGGCGAAGGAAATTCTTATGTAGTTGTCAGCGCCGAACGCCTTGCCCGGTACAACCGCTATCTTTCCCTTGTTGAGTAGATAATCCGCAAGATCCACGGAATCCTTTATTGTGTTTCCTTTTAACACGCTGCCGTAAAGTCCGCTGACATTTGGAAACACGTAGAAAGCACCTTCAGGGTCTGCGCAGGTAATTGGTTTACAGTCATTGAGCTTTTTCACAATGTAGTCTTTTCTCTTTTTGAACTCCGAGACCCAGCCTGTAATAAAACTCGAATTCTGCTGAAGTGCGGCAACACTGGCCCACTGGGAAATTGATGTCGGGTTACCGCATGTATGACCCTGGAGCTTGTTTACAGCTCCTATTATCTCAGCAGGTCCGGCAGCGTACCCTATCCTCCACCCTGTCATTGAAAATGCTTTTGACACACCGTTTACAATTACAGTCTTACTTTTAATTTTGTCCGAATATCCGGCGATGCTCACATGAACGTTCCCATCGTACACGATCTTTTCATAGATCTCGTCAGCAACAATGACAATGTCCTTATCTTCAAGATATTCAGCTATAGCAAAAATCTCTTTCTTATTGTACACGGCTCCCGTAGGGTTGTTGGGGGAATTGAGCAGAACCACTTTTGTCCGATCGCTGAATACGTTCTCCAGATCCTTTGGCGTGATTTTAAAACCTGTTTCCTCGCTTGTCTCGATTGTCCTGAAATCTGCGCCCAGAATACGCACCATTTCTGTATAACTTACCCAGTAAGGGGATGGCACTATAACCTCGTCACCGTTTTCGACCAGCACCGACAGAGCGTTGAACACAGAATGCTTGGCGCCGGAGTTGATGGTTATTTCATCGGTAGTGAAATCAAGCCCGTTCTCTTTTTTTAACTTTTTCGCAACAATTTCCTTAAGCTCGATAATCCCGCTTACAGGTGTGTAGTAGGTTTTGTTCCCGTCTATCGCCTTTTTGCCCGCTTCTTTCACATGTTCCGGTGTTGTAAAATCCGGCTCTCCTGCGGCAAAACTGATTACGTCGATACCTTTTGCCCTCATCTGTTTCGCTTTTGTGTTCATCGCGAGTGTGAGAGACGGGGCTATGTTGCTTCTTTTGGCTAACTTCATTTCCGGCTCCTGTGTAGTTTAAATATTTTGTTTAAATACTAACAGATATATAAAAAATCAATAAAAAACTTAAACCGGTTTTTCTACTCGCATCCATGTATACAGGGAGGTGCTGTTATCTCTGAAGTGCTGTGTCGATCCAGAGCTTGATCGCGTCACCGGGCATTATCACCGTGTCAAAAGTGAGACCGTTTACAGCCTGTATCATCTCAACCTCGGTTTCATACCTATTCGCGATGCCCCAGATAGTATCACCATTCCTTACTTCATAAAGAATTTCCTGGGTTTCGAACCCCTTTCTGGGTACATAGACCCACTCGCTTTCGTTATCCGGGCTTTCTGAATGTACAGGGACCAGTATTTTCACTCCGGCGAAGATCCTTTTTGAGTTTGTGATATTGTTGATCCGTTTTAAAAGTGAAACTTTTGTGTCGTAATTTTCAGCGATCTCACCGAGAGTTTCTCCGGTTCTTACCCTGTGCCACCTGACTCCGGTAAGATCTTCCTTTGGGAGCTCATTATAGACAACCAGTGCACGGGCCAGTTTTTCTTCAGGGACCCGAAGTTTATAGTTTTCTCCAAAAGGGGTAATATATCTTTGCAATTCCGGGTTTAATTGTTTCAAGGAGCTGAGTTTTATTCCCGTTTTCCCTGCAAAAATTGTCAGGTCGATCGGCTTTTCAACAAGGAGAATTTCATATTCCGGAAATTTTATGCCGGTGTCTAAAACAAACCCATACCGGTCATGATTTTCTGCTATATATGCAGCGGCAAAAAAACGAGGCACATAGTCGCGGGTTTCTCTTTTTAAATACCCCTTTGACGTCAATTCCCAGAAGTCTCTCGATCTTCCTTTCTTGATCGCAGAATTTACCGATCCGATACCCGCATTGTACGCGGCAAGGGCGAGTTCCCAGTTGTTGTAATAATTGTAAAGGCTTTTAAGGAGTTTTGCCGCCTTACGTGTCGATTTAAACGGGTCCCTTCTTTCATCCACCCAAAAATCTATCTTCAAATGATAGAAACGCGCTGTACCGGGCATAAATTGCCACAACCCGCTCGCTCCGGCTCTTGAATATGCATTTGGCGAAAAAGCACTTTCAATCAAGGGAAGCCAGACAAGGTCTTCCGGGAGCTTCTCTTTTTCGAAAACCTCTTTAATAAACGGCAGATAATATGGGGCATTGTTCAATCCTCTCTGGATGAACTGCCTCTCCCGGGTTAGAAATCTCTCAAAAGCCTGCCCGACCTGGGCTCTTTCAGCGGGCCCAAGGCCAATTGTTGAGGGTAATCCTGTGGACCGGTTAAAAAAAAACAATAAAATAATGATAAAAACCCACAAAAAACAAAATCTTTTCAACACTCACCCCCTCTTATCTTGCCTGCAGAACCAACATATGAGACTGTCCATTAATTGGTAGTGCGCATATCGTGAAGGACAAGCTGAAGCGATCGTTCGCCCCTGAAATAATTGTCTTCGATATTAAAGACTATATCGATACATTTGCTGTCCTCAATGATTCTAAACCCCTTGTCTGCAAGCCCCCATCCGATCACAGGTATGACCCCGTTACCGGTAGGTATTAAAAATTTTATATGATTTTTATCTTTCCCTATGCATGACGGTTTTATAACTGTTGTGTTTGATATTGAAAAACAGGGTGCCCTGTTACCTACACCGGTTGGTTCAAAAATTATCAGCTCCTTGAGCAGCTGAAAGCCGATTACCTCCGGGATCATATCAACATCTATCTCGAGGGTCTCCTGGCTCTTAAAAAGTTCATATTCATCGCTCACGATGCTGTGGATTCTTTCACGAAAGCTGTCAATCTTTTCAATATCAATTGTAAACCCTACAGCCGATTTATGCCCCCCGTATTTCTGCAGGAGGTCATCGCATCTGGCGACCAGAGAAACCAGGTCAAAATCGCCGCTATCTCTGCCTGATCCTATCCCAATTTTGCCGTCATTTACAATAATTATTGTCGGCTTAAAAAATTTCCGGGCGATCTTGCTTGCTATTATTCCCGTGACTCCATGCTCAGCTTTATCGGTATCCATTATTATGACCGGGTCTTTATAATATTTTGCTTTTATGATCGGATTAATAATTCTAAAGTTCTTTTCGCCCTTTTCTTTTCTCTTCTCATTTAGGTCTATCAGTGTTTTCGAAAGTTCATTGGCGACCCCAATATCACGGGTAACAAACAGTTCAACCGCCAAATGGGCGTCTCCCATTCTACCGGCCGAGTTGATCAGCGGCGACAGGTACCAGGCGATGTCCTTTGCCCTGTACTCTCTTTCCGGCAGATTGCAATAGCCGAGCAGTATACTCAGACCCAGATTCGAAGTACCGGTTATCTGTTTTAATCCTTCTCTGACAATCACCCTGTTTTCACCTATCAGCGGCATGATGTCCGATATGGTGGATATTGCGGACAGGTCAATAAAGGACTTTACAAATTCTGTGCTTTTTTTCTGTCTTTGTGAAAAAAGTTTTATAAACAACCGCGCAAACTCATCAATATTGCTGTATGATTGTGAACACATGAGCCCTATTTGACCGATTTTCCTGTCTTTCAGCCAGCTGGAAAAGTATTCAGGGAGTTTCTTTTTGCTGTCCAGCACAACTGTATAGTTGTTTTCTATGGGATAATGAATGCTTTCCTCTATCGTTATCGAGTCCGTTATGATCCCGTTTATGACCTTCACTCCCTTTACAGTTTCCCCTTCCGAAAGTATGGGTACGAACACCCTGTTAAAATTTTTGGTATGTGAAAGGATGAAAGCGTGTATAAATTTAAGCACAACACCGCCGGCTGAAAGGCTTTTAAAAGGATAAGTTTCAAAATCCATTTTGGGGTTCAGGATCGAGAAAGCGGCAGGTGTTACATTCGGCTGAACATGGTGATCAATAACTATCGTATCTATTTCCATAGAATTCGCGTATTCGATCTCTTTTATACTTGATATACCTGTATCAACAGTAATAATAAGGGAAACGCCCCGGTCTCTAGCCATATCAACATCTTTTATTTCAATTCCGTAACCGTACTCACCTTCAGGCACCTTGTAAAAGACGTCAACGTCGAATTTTTTGAGCATATTATAGAGCATCGCTGTCGCCAGGACCCCGTCCGCGTCCCTGTCTCCAAAAATAAATATTTTTTCACTATCATGCAGGGCCTTCTTGACCCTGTTGACCGCGGAAACAATGCCGGTAAATAGAAAGGGGTTGATCAAAGAATATATATCATCGGAAAGATAGTGTTTAAGATCTTCCTCGGTGTTGATCCCTCTTTGCAGCATGATCCTGCTTACGACATTACTGTATCCTGTCCTTCTTGAAAAATCTTCTATTTCATCATCATCCAGATCTTTGCAAACCCACTCGGGTGAATTGTTGATCATCTCATCAATAAAATCTGACATACCTGTGTCCCTTATTCGATGACGTCGTGGATTAATTGAAAATTGCTTTCGCTATTCTTGTTTATTGTGTATGAGCTGACCATGAGTTCGGCAGCCTGCTCAAGGTTTGTTTCACGGTTGTAGAACAAAGTGGCGAGCTTGTCCCCTTTTTTTACAAAATCGCCCGTCTTCTTTTCGATAATTATTCCGGGAGCAGGGTCTATTGAGTCTTCCTTTGTCAATCTACCGGCCCCGAGGAATATTGCGGCGGTTCCCACTTGTTCCGTGTTCATTGAAATTACGCGCCCTTCCCGGTGAGCGTAAACTGCACGGGAGTTTCGCGCGCGCGGGAGCTTTTCTGTATTTATTATCGAATCAACATCGCCCCCCTGGGCCCTTACAGAATCTTTGAACTTATCAAATGCTTCCCCGTTTTTTAACTTTTCATGTATCATTGACTCACCTTTATCTGCTGTGCTGACCACACCCCCGGCCACAAGCATATGACCTCCGAGCACACGTACAATTTCAATAATATCCTCATGCTCCGCGCCGTTCAGGCATTCAATCGATTCTATTACTTCAAGGCTGTTTCCAACAGCCTTTCCAAGCGGTCTGTCCATACATGTCAGCACACATACAGCTTTTTTCCCCATTTTTTTTGTAATAGAGGCAAGCGACCGGGCGAGACTCTCTGCCTCTTTTTTGGTTTTCATGAACGCGCCGGTCCCGAATTTAACGTCAAAAACCACACCGTCCGCTCCCTCGGCAAGTTTTTTACTCAGTATGCTGGCAGTGATCAACGGAATGCTTTCAACCGTACCCGTGACATCCCGCAGAGCATAGAGCTTCTTGTCCGCCGGCGCGATCTGGTCTGTCTGCCCGGTCATTGCGTAGCCGACCGTTTTAAGTGTAGAAATAAATTCCGCTTCGGTCAGGTTGACGTTGAAACCCGAGATCGATTCGAGCTTGTCAAGAGTGCCGCCGGTAAATCCCAACCCCCTGCCGCTTGTCATCGGCACGACCACTCCGCACGCGGCAACAGCCGGAGCAAGTATCAGCGATATCTTGTCACCCACCCCGCCTGTTGAATGTTTATCTATCTTCATTTCAGCGATCGAGCCCAGGTCTATCGTCTTTCCTGATAAAAGCATGGCTTTTGTAAGATAAAAAGTTTCGTCCTCGTTCATACCGTTTAAAAAGGCTGCCATAAGCCAGGCTGATATCTGATAATCCGGTATCTCACCCCGGGTGTAACTGTTTACAAGATACTGTATCTCCCCGTATGTGTGCTCTTTTCTGTTCCTTTTTTTTACAATAAGATCGCTCGCGCGCATCTATCATACCCTGCCGGCTTAATAAGTATTACTAATCTTTAAAACCGTGTCGATTTCTTTATATCATATATAAAGGTTATATGCAATTTATTAATAAGGTCTGTCAAGTATAACTTTTAAAAAAAATGGGATTTTAAATAAAATATCACGTGTTTCTGTTTGTTTTTTCTTCTTTCAAAAAAATAATAAGAGTGACAATAAAAGAAATGAGAATAAGAAGAGGCAGAGCATACTTTAAAAGAGGGACGCCTTTATAATTGAACATGCGGCTGCTGTCAATAATAGCGTAATGATCAAGCAGGTCAACTATAACTGAGGCATATACAAGGACCGCTGTCACGGCAAGACTGGCCGATGAAAATTTGTTAAACATCGACCACAGGATAACAGAGAAAAAAATAAGGATTATCCCAAACCCCATTTTAGAGAAATTTAGAATATGAATGATCATTGAATTAAACCTGTTGTCCCAATTATTTTATTCTATCGGTAAAATCTGCTAAAAACTAAGTTAATCCGCAGTGCACATTTTGTTAAAAGCTCGTCCGGATGAGAATAGGACAAAAAAATAGGAGACTCAGGGGAGAAAGGAAAATATAAACCATTTTCAAGAAGAATGCTGCGTTTTTTGCTAAAATCTTTCAGGACAAAATCACCATCTTTTATATATATAAAACCGCCCGAAAGAGCAAAAAAATCGTGACTCAACAAATTGTAAAAAAATTTTGTCTTTTCTAACAGTTTATCGTAAGACCCTGATTTTTCAACGTTTTTCAAGCATTCTACAGCAGCCTTTACTTTGTAAAGCGGTGGTAAGCCTTGCAGAAATATTTCAAAAAAATCATTAAAACTCTTACTTTTCAATTCTTTTTGTAAAAATCCCTCATTTACATAAACACAACCGAAGGATAACCCGGCAGAGACCCAGCTGCCGAAAACCCGGACGTCCAGCTGGTCTTTTAATTCTTTGCTGTTGTCCACATGTATGAAGGAATCAAATGAAGTTTCATCCGATATAACGACAGGTTTATTGACCTTCAGCTTATTTATAAGCATTTTAACTTGTACGTTAGAAATTTCTTTATTCAATCTTAATACGATAAAATCCAGATCAGAAAAATCCGCGGCTTCAACAGCTCCGGCATCGATCATATTGATCGCGTGTTTCGCGGGGAATTCAGACGGCGGCACGGAATCACTCATGTATACTCCTGGCCGGTTATATCCAAAAAAACGGATCATCGAAACGGCTTTGAGCAGAGCTTCCAAGGAAGAACCAAAGAAAAGCCATTTACCGGCTTTGTGATCATCATTTATCAACAATCTTAAAGCTTTTTTTGAGAGCATGTTCTGGGAGGCGACCATATAGCCGGAAGAAAAACCCCTGCCAAGCCAGCTTTTTATGATCTTTGTGAGGCAGGGCGGTGAATGGCCGAACAGAAGCGAGCCCTCCGATAAATAAAAATCCACGAACCTGTTTTCATCATAATCATAGAGGTAAGGGCCCTTACCTCTCTTAATAACAGGGCCGAAGGTATTGATTAATTCTGCAGTTTCTTTTTTTTCAAGTAAAAATGAAAACAGGGAACTTGTGTTATTTTTTATTATTCTGGTACCTTTTTTAAACGTGTTAAATGACTTATACACCGGAACGTGCCCCCTAACCCCCATTTCTTTCAAATATCCATAAATTCATCGGATGGGAGGTTTTAGCGGTTTTCTCACTTTTCACTGCAGTCTGTGCTTGAAATTGTAATGTATTGCTATAGTATTAATAATCTTTTATTTCATTCAATTCGTGAGAAAACCGCCCTAAATCAATTCAAGGCCGGCTGTGATGGATATCAAGATTTTCGATCCTTTACGATCTCACTGCGGCAGCGCCTTTGTAACAGCAATATAAACACCATATCCGCCGAAAGCACCTACAATAGCCTGAAGAGCATTGAACGGCAACTCACTGAGTGCCGCACCGAGACCCATCGCTGGATGAAAATACTCCGGAGAAAATCACAGCGATATCACCAAAATTCAAATGGCCAACCGTACCGGGTATCTGGACCCTCACCACATAGGTAAGGGCTGCGGTTGCTCCTGCAAGAAGAATAACCAAAAAGATCTTCATTTTTCCCTCCTGGTACACCGGGTTGGATCGGAATAGATATTTTTTTCAGTATTTCACTGTTATTTACACTGTATGAAAAAATCAAGACATCCCCTCGTTTTTTATCGGCAATACCCGGCAGCCTGCATTGACATAAGATATACAATATTAATTCAGTCTAAAAATAGTTTTTATGATGGGGCATTATTATTTTACTTAAACACAGGATATATTTCAAAGACCCCTGAAGATATTTCCCTTATTGATATATAAAAGTATATTTATTACAATTTATATCAGGTAACAGGGGTTTTCGAAACAATGATTATCAGGGATAAGATAAAAAAAATGGAGTCAATAGTCGAACAAATAATGCTGGAACGATCGGGGCAAAAGCTCAAGTATGAGCCTGCCGAAAAGACAGGTGTCTTGATTGTCCCAAGCTTCCCCGAACTCGGTACATTTACGGCACTGCGTTTTCTTGAATGGATCCAGCAAAACCCCGGCGGAGTGATAAGCCTCCCGACTGGCAAAACACCCGAGTATTTTATAAAAGAAGTGCTGCGCTTTTTAAAAAACTGGGACGATAACCGGACACAGAAAGAACTTGCCGAAAACGGGATCGATCCAGGTAATAAACCGGACATGAAAAACCTGATCTTTGTCCAGATCGATGAGTTTTACCCTATAAACCCCCTCCAGCAAAACAGCTTTTTTTACTACGTGAATAAGTACTACATCGGCGATTTCGGACTTGATCCCAAAAAAGCGCTTTTAATAAATTGCGATCGCATCGGCCTGCCGGAAGGAAAGGATCTGGATGAAATCTGGCCCCGCGGTGAAGTCGACCTTACCCTTCGATACAGGCACCCGGTCGATGGTAGTGAAGGGCTGCAGAAAAATATCCTTGAAAATATAGACCAGTGGTGCACCAATCGCGAGGCGAAAATCAGGGGCCTTGGAGGTATCGGATTTTTCCTCGGAGGCATAGGACCGGACGGGCACATCGGGTTTAACATTCGCGGTTCCGATCTTTTCTCGACAACCCGCCTTGTCCCCACTAATTACGAGACCCAGGCTGCAGCTGCCCAGGACCTCGGCGGGATCGAGATAGCAAGAAAAAGGCATGTGATTACCATAGGTCTGTCAACCATTACCTTCAACCCTGACTGCGCCGCTCTCATCATCGCGGCCGGTGAGGCAAAAGCTCATATCGTTTCCGATTCGATAAGGATGCCCATGCACATTCACTATCCGGCAACCGTGCTGCAGACACTGCCGAACGCGCGGTTTTATTTAACCACCGGAGCGGCAAAGATGCTGCATGAGCGGAAATTACACGCCCTGGAACAAAACGAAAGTTTCAGCAGCAGGCAGATTGAAGAGATAATCGTTGACCTCTCTCTCAGGAGCAATATACCTGTTGAAAGGCTAACGATTTCTGATTTTCGAGATGATCAGTTCGGGAATTTGATCCTCAAAAAGGGGAAAAAAAGTATCGGTGATGCAAAAACCCGGGTGATCAAGAGCCTGAAACAAAAGATCGAAAACGGCATTTTCCTGAACAAAAACACCGTGTTCCTTCACACCGAACCGCACCACGATGACATAATGCTCGGCTACCTGCCCGGTGTGGTAAGACACATCCGAAAACACAGCAACAAGCACTACTTTGCTACTTTCACGAGCGGATTCACCGCGGTAACAAATGCGTTTATGCTGAGCCGGCTCACAAAGTTAAAGAATTACCTTCTCAACAATGCTTTTAGTGATCTTTATAAAGAAGGATATTTCAACCCAGACAATACTATTGGAAAAAACCGGGATGTGTGGCAGTATTTAGACGGTGTGGCCGCGCATTCACCGGTGATGAAGGATGAAGGAAGGCTCAGAAGACTTTTAAGAAACCTTATTTACCTTTACGACGAAACCGACACCGACCTTCTCGGGGACCGTGTCGATGAGCTGATCAATTATTTCAAGACCCAGTACCCGGGGAGAAAGGACCTGCCGCACATACAGCGTCTTAAAGGCATGTGCAGGGAATGGGAGGCGGACTGCCTGTGGGGGTATTTCGGATGGCACTCCGATTCCGTGCTCCATCTCAGGCTCGGTTTCTACACAGGTGAAACATTCACCGAGGAGCCGGACATTGAAAGGGATGTTATGCCGGTTTACAAAACCTTAAAAAAGATCACCCCGGATATAGTTACGGTTGCCCTCGACCCGGAAGCCAGCGGGCCGGACTCCCACTACAAAGCGCTTCAGGCTATTACCGAAGCTTTGAAAAGATACGAGCGTGAAGACATGAAAACCGATATTAAAATATGGGGATACCGCAATGTCTGGTACCGTTTCCACCCGAGTGAAGCCAACATGTTCATACCTGTCTCTCTCAACATGTTCGCCCTTCAAAACAGCGCATTCATCAACTCTTTTATATCGCAAAAGGACGCGTCCTTTCCGTCCCACGAGTTTGACGGACCATTTTCACAGCTCGCGCAAAAAATCCAGGTCGAGCAGTATCAAACCCTGAAGACCTGTCTGGGCCGGAGCTATTTTTATGAGCATGAGAGCGCGCTGATCCGGGCAACAAGGGGACTTGTGTTTATAAAACAGATGGGGCTTGACGAGTTTTACAGGCATTCCAGGGAAATCAAAAAAAGGACCGAAAACATGTGAGTTTTTCTTCTCTATACAAACTGCTATGTGCCGAAGAAGTGCAATAAGAGGCCTTTTATCTTCTGCCTCAATATATCATAGGAATATTGATGCAGCCCCAGCTCATAATTGTGGTCGACCATTTCTTTACACATCTCAGGATCCTTTAATAGTTTTACCGTGTGATTGATAGCGGTCTTTGTCACATACCCATCCAGCTCCACGACCTTAAACCCCTTTGGCTTTATATCGAACTTGTAGATAGAGTAATTGTTTACAACAATAGGCTTTCGAAAATATATAGCCTCTAAAAAAGCGTTCCCAAAGCCTTCAAATTCAGACGGGTAGGTTACAAGATCGGCGTGGGGATACACGTCCCAGAGAGTGTATATTTTTCTTCCGTCTTCTGTCCTGCCCCTGTATTCATTTATGATGTCGGATATAAATAGTGTATTGACCCCCAGAATAGAAGAATACTCCCTGACCCTCTGTTCGTATTCCCAACCCTCATCTCCTGACGCGTGCGAGACGACCAGCTTGGCTTTCATCCCCAGGCGGCTCACCATTTCGATTGCGTGCTCGATCCCCTTGCGCTTGATCACTCTTGTCGGCTGCAGAACAAAAAGTTCGTCATCATCGATCCCCAATGATTCGGGCACATCCTTTGAATAATCGTCAATAGGCGGGGGGGGATTTTCAAAATCCATTACATTGGGGACTATGACGGCCGATATACCTGTCCTCAGGCTCAATTGATTGTCAGCGGATGAGTTTATCACAACGTGCTGTATAAATGGAAGATGAGGCGGAAAAGCCATGTTGAGATAATCCCAAATACAGTTCGTAAGGAAACGGGGCCTCTCCCAGAAAAAATCATGATGGTGTGCGATGGTCTTTATCCCTGTTTCACAGATTATCTCGGTGAGCGCCAAACCAAGAGGGACGTTTAGCGGTATGCACAGGGCGTTCTGGACTATAAAAAGATCGATGTTAAATTTAGCTATAAAATCGTACAGACTCTTTTTTAATTGATCTTTTACATGCTGGATCTTTTTGGTCACTGATGGTTTTCGGGTATTTGAGTCAAAACATTCATGATATATTTCCCTTATCTCGGGGTGGGTGAAGTGCGCTTTCTCGACAAGAAATGATCTTTCAGCGGGAAAGTCCAGCTCACCGGCCATGAAAAAACAGTTAAATCCTTCTTTCTCAAATATGTCGCCCCACTTTTTCGTCTCCATTGACACACCGTCCATTCCGGCCAGCCGTGTCGATATAAAACCGGCATTCTTCGTCTTACCATTATCAATTTTTTTTCCCATTTATCTTTCCTCCGGCGGATCAATAAAAAAATTTTATGTTCGTG
>DRHN01000395.1 GCA_011049595.1 Spirochaetota bacterium
GATTTTTTGACTTCTCAAAATTATAGTTCGAGTTTATTTTCCGGCAGATTGGTTTATAGTGTGTCTTAAGGGTTGTCTCTTTTTAGCCCTGTGTCACGAGTTCTGAATTTACTTGAATATTTTTTGATTTATTAGTATTAAGACAGCACAAAGCTAATCTCCGGAGGATATTTTATGCAGGGTTTTTTTGATTACACGGAAATCGATAAGGCTTTTTACAAAAAAAATCTTGGCCCGAGGCTCCCGGCTGAAGTGTATGATGTTCACGTGCACATGAACCTGCCCGAGCATGCCGAGATGATACCGGAAGAAAGGTTCCTGAAAGACTGGGCGCTTCAGTGCGGGCATATCCTGACAGTTGATGACGCGTACAGCATCGCGGCGGAGATATTCCCGGGGATCAATTATAGAATCGCGGGATTTCCGTGGCCTATACTCGAGGCGGACATCGAAGGCAACAACAAATACCTGGCTGACATGCGAAAAGCGGGTAAATGCGATCCTTTTATGACTGTAAGGCCCCAGTGGGAGCCCGAAAAAGTTGAAAAGGAGCTGATCGAAAGCGGGTTTGCCGGGTTTAAACCCTATCCCGATATGGTTACCGGCGAAAAGGGTGCCGATGTGAGCATATTTACTTTTTTCCCCCGCGAGCAGTGGGAGATCCTCAACCGGAGCCAAAAGGCTGTAATGCTCCACCTCCCGAGAAAGGGCCGTTTCGCGGATGACGACAATGTCAGGGAGCTTGATGAAGCACGCCAGAAATACCCTGAAGTCACCATAATAATTGCGCATTTCGGAAGGTCTTTCTGCCCTTATTATCTGAAAGAGGGACTCAGAAAGCTGAACGGGGCCGAAGGATTTTTCTTTGATACCGCTGCGGTCCTCAACCCCGAAGTGTATGAAGTCGCGTTTAACGAGATACCCGCCGATAAAATACTTTTCGGATCTGATATGCCCATCCCGCTCATGCACGGAAGGAGAACGTGGACGGACAGGGAGTACATGAATCACTGCAGGGAAGAGTATGTATGGAACAAAGACAGCCACGAACCTCCCGGGATCGAAAAGAATTACACGCTTTTTCTTTATGAAGAGATCAAGGGAATACTTGACGGGATAGAAAAAGCAGGGTTGAGTGAGGAGCAGAAGAAAGGTATCTTCAGGGACAATTCAATGAGGGCACTCAAACTTACATAACAAATAAGAAACAGGAAAAATATAAATTTCAATTAATCAAGGAGAATAAAATGTCTGGAAAAGAGCTAAGGTTGAAAAAATTATTCGGCGGGAAAAAGAATCTTGTAATCTCCGCGCTCGACCACGTGATGGAGTACGGCGACCAGCCCGGTATTGAAGACACTGAAAAGGCGATAAAGAGATGTCTCAGCACTGACGCGCTTCTTATGCCCCGTTTTATGCTCAAGCGGCACGCCGACATGTTCGCCGCGGGCAACGCGCCGACGCCTGTTGTAAGGATAAACTGGACATCGGCTTTTTACTACCCCCTCGACTACAGAAAAGGCTACACGATCATAGCATCAACGATCGAAGAGGCTGTAGAAGCCGGGGCTGAAGTCGCCATTTGCTCGCTGTTTCTGGAGAACGAAGACGAGGAGATGGAAACCAAAAACATCGAGGTTTTTTCCGAGGTTGTGCGCCAGAAAGAGAAACTCGGGATACCTCTGATAGGGGAGTGCTATGTCGTCGAGCACATGGATCTGACCCCGGAGCAATTGTTCAGGAAAGTAAAAAGGGTTTCAAGAGTGATGGTGGAGCTCGGCGCGGACCTTATCAAGGCGTTCTACACCGAAAACTACAATGAAATCGCGGACAACACTCCCGCTCCTATTTTTGTTATAGGTGCGGAAAAACTGGACACCGACCTCGCTGTTCTGAATAAAGCTGAGAAAAGCGTAAAGGGCGGGGCCCGGGGGATAATTTTCGGGCGCAACATATTTATGGCCCAAAACCCGGACAATCTGATAAAGGCGCTTAACGAAGTGATGAACGACGGTGCTTCTCCTGAGGACGCTGCAAAGAAATACGGGTTAAAATAATCTGTCAGGTCTTTAAAGCCTCCTCCGGGTGTCGCTGCCGGAAGCCGGTTTTAGCAGGCTTGTTACCCGTGTAACGGAAGGATCGATCAATGTAAAAAAGGAGCTATGAAATGAATGAACTTTCAAAACCGTGGCTTTCTGCTGTTTCATGTGAGTATCGGCAATCACGGGATCGAGCGCCTTGCCGAACACGAATTTTTTCCTCCGAAGGACTGTCTTTGTCC
>DRHN01000396.1 GCA_011049595.1 Spirochaetota bacterium
CCGGAGGATATGAAACCTGAAGGCATGGTTTAGCCGCTGTTCTGAACGATCTCAACTGTAGCCACAAAATCGACATCCTGGAAATTGAGCGTTCTTTCGATCCTTTCAAGGGGGCTGAGTTTGACAGACATATCTACTCTCCTTAATAACAATCCATAGCGGCCTGGCTCTCCTGAACAGATCGGCTTTGCCGAACCGGAACCGCTAGTCGGTTATTCGGGCCGCAGGATGAGCTCGAACAAATTAGTGAGCACGCCTGTTTAAGCAGGCACAACCGGAACAAAATCAGGAAGGTCTTCGGGGCAACTACTTAAATGTATTAAAGAAAAAATATTTAGGACTCACTTTATCAGCTGCCCGAACGTTTTACTTTGTAGCCGAGGTTTTTCAGTTCTTCGGCCAGCCTTTCCCGGTGGTCGCCCTGGATTTCGATTACGCCTTCCTTCACAGTCCCTCCGCTGCCGCATGTTTGTTTGAACTGTTTCGCAAGTTTCCTGATCCCGTCAAAATCCAGGGGGACCCCGGTGATCACGGTAACGCCTTTTCCCCTCCGCCCTTTTGTTTCCCTTCCGACTCTCACTATCCCGTCGCTTCTGTTTATTGTTTTTTGACGGCGGCAAACACATTCAGACGCCGGGTTCCCGCATACGGGACATATCCTCCCAAGTTCAGTCGAGTACACAATGCCGGGATTTTCGTTCTTACTTTCTGTCATGGTTGCTCCCCAATTTCGTGCAATGTAAAGCCTGAAAAGGCCAAAATTATTTGATTTTAAAAAATATCAAAGTACTTTACCAGTCAAATTGCTGCTTTTGGGATATACAGGCAAGTTTAAAATTAGAATAAATAATTCCTTTTTTAAAACGGCAACTGCTATTGACAAATATTGATAAAATCTTTAAAATTCAACCTTGACATATGCGATTAAATTATTCAAATCCGCAGGAGATCTCACCTATTCCTGAAAAATCTCTGAATATATTGGATGGGGGCCGGTGGATACTTGTGACATCTCGATGAGCCTGCATTTTATACCACATGACTTTACTCTGGATCAAGATGGGCCGTGTTAAAGGCCGGGGTGCGGGATTTGTTTGGGCCATGCTCAAACGATAGGTTTCTGCCTCAAATAACAAAAAGAATGTTTTTTTGTGGCGTATATTCTTTTATATTATTAGTAGTCATAATAACGGTAGATATAAGGGTACAAGATGGCTTCCGACCCACCCGCGCGCATTCTGGTGATAGATGACGATGATGCAATACGCAGGCTTATTGTCAAGTATTTAAAAAAAAACGGCCTTGAAACCTACGAAGCTGCTGACGGATTGGAAGGAATAAAAATATTTCGCAAAACGAAACCTGATCTGCTTCTGTGTGATATGCGCATGCCTGACACTGACGGCATTGAAGTATTGAAGGTTGTTAAAAATGAATCACCGCTTACTCCCATTATCATGATTTCCGGAGCAGGATTGATCGATGATGTGGTTGAGGCTCTCCGTCTTGGCGCCTGGGACTTTTTGATTAAGCCATTCTCGAATATTTCCATACTGAAACATGCAGTTAATAACAGCCTGCATCGTGCGCAGCTCGAGTGGGATAACAGGCTGTATCGTAGACAAGTTGAGGCTGCGAACAGGGAGCTTCAGGCCAGTCTTGCTGTACTTCGTGAAGACCAGGAGGCAGGCCGTCATGTACAGATACAGTTGTTGCCGGAGCCTGAATCCAGGTTCGGTACATATACGTTCAGTTATATCCTGGTTCCTTCTCTTTACTTGAGCGGGGATTTCCTTGACTACTTTGAACTGGGCGACGGCTGTTTAGGTTTTTACATTGCCGATGTTTCAGGACACGGTTCCTCTTCGGCGTTTGTAACGGTACTGCTTAAAAGTCTTATCACACAGGCTATCAGGCGCTACAAGAACCATGGCGATACCATGGTTGTCCAGCCGGTCAAAGTCTTCGAATATTTAAACAGTGAGGTACTCCACGCGGGTCTTGGGAAATATCTTACAATGTTTTACGGAATTCTTGACACCAAAACTCATACACTGCGCTATTCAAACGGGGGGCATTATCCCCCTCCAATCGTAAAGAGCGGCAAGAGTGCGGAATTTATACCAGGTGAGGGGCTGCCTGTCGGCCTTTTTGAATTTCCCGGGTACACCGAAAGATCTCTGGACATTCCTTCACCCTTTTTGTTGACAATGTTTTCTGATGGAGTGCTTGAAATACTCGATGCAGACAACCTGAAAGAAAAGGAGAAGTACCTGCTGAACCTCTGCGAAAACCCCGAAGTAACTATAGATTCATTGGAAGCCGACCTAAAGCTTGACCGGGTAAAGGATTCGCCCGATGACATAGCAGTATTACTTATGCGGAGAAGTTGATAATATGGAAGATCAGGTGCTTTTTGCTCGACAGGACGAGGTAAATGTATTGAAGTTTGTTGGTAGAATTCGCTTTCAAATCTGTTCTGCCGTTGAAAGTTTTCTAAAAAAAATTCACGATGAAAAACTATTATTTCCCATTGTTATTGATCTAATCGAAACGAAGAGCATCGACAGCACAGTTCTCGGCCTTCTGGCACAGATTGCCATTCAGAGTACCAATGAGTTTCATCATAAACCAACCGTACTCGTTTCCTGTTATGATATTCTGAGAGTTCTCAGGTGTATGAGCTTCGCCAGGATATTCAATATCCTCCAGGGAGACGGCTCTCCGTCGGGTGCATTCCAAGAAATAAAACCTTTGCGCACTGATGAGAAAGATATGAGGGACCGCATTCTAACCGCTCACCGGACCCTGATGAGTCTGAGCGCTGAAAACAGGACAAAATTTGAAACCGTCGTGAAAATGCTTGAGAAGGAACCCCTGGGAAAGCCTGATAGCTAACACTGTTAAACTCCGGTATGCTGAGTGAACCACCGGTAGCTGATACTCTACTGTAACTTATTGACAATGTATAAAAATCGGTTAATTGTATTGATATATGTAATTTTAGTAAAGGATAAAATAGGCTATGAAGGAAATTGATGTCAACAAAACACTCTATGAACTGACCGTGCAGTACCCGGAATTGATAGATATTCTCGCAGACCTCGGGTTCATGGGTGTTAAGAACCCGATTGTCAGAAAAACACTCGGGAAAAAAACCAGCCTCAGGGAAGGCTGTAAAAAGCAGGGCAAAAACCTGGACGAGGTTAAAGCGAAACTGGAAAAAAAGGGTTTCAAGGTATTGCAGTGATTACTTTGCAGCGATCACTTCGATAAATATATTATGTATTGTTTGGAAGGTACGCTGAACATTCGGTCAAAACGGTTTTTCTGATCCTGAGGAGTTTAGCTCTCAATGCTGAAATCAATATCAAACTTTGATAATTTTCAATTTGAAACAGAAGTTCCCGTGAGAATAACGGATATCAATTACGGTAATCATTTAGGCAATGATTCTTTTGTAAGCATGCTGCATGAGGCAAGAGTAAGGTTTTTGGGTTCCATTGGGTATTCCGAGCTGAAATTCGGCAAAGTATCGGTGATAATGGTTGATCTGTACATAAAGTATAAACAGCAGGTTTTCTATCCGGACACACTCCGGGTGAAAATCGGGATCAGCAATTTAAAAAAATGTTCTTTTGATATAATTTATAAAATAACGAGTAAAAAAACCGGGAAAGAAGCGGCTGCAGCAAAAA
>DRHN01000397.1 GCA_011049595.1 Spirochaetota bacterium
TGCCGGTGATTTGCGGGTTCAGGCCCCGAGGAAGAGAGCGCTTTTTTTACTTCAGGGTTTTTCAACAGTTTCTCTGCTTTTTTGATCAGCTTTTTAAGATCCCCGATCCTCTCTTCCGATATATTAAGGACATCTTCGACAGCTCTGTTCAGTTCAACGATTAAATTCTCGACTTCCCCGGCATAGGTATCGAGTAGAGTTGATTTGCTGTTCTTTTTGATCTTGCTGCTCAATACCACATACAGTATGAAAATAAGAATAATGTTTAT
Source organism: Spirochaetota bacterium (assembly GCA_011049595.1). Taxonomy (GTDB): domain Bacteria; phylum Spirochaetota; class B62-G9; order B62-G9; family DRHN01; genus DRHN01. Next base: position 270 of record DRHN01000397.1, read on the forward strand.
GAGTACAATATATAAATATATCATCTTTTTGTGTCTATAATGGTCCCTTTGAATGGATCGTGGAAATCATCATCCTCTGCGTCGGTACTACTGTCTTCATTTTCAGAGGCAGCTTTATTTTTTTTATTTTCTTTAAAGCTTTGTTCACCCTCTTTTTTTTCTTCTACTTTTGTATCTCCGTCCGGCTGGGGTTTTACCTCATTTACCCGGCTTGATTCAATCAGTGCGCGCTCGCTCAATTCCATGCCTTTCTGGGATTGGGCTGCAACTACCCCATCTTGAAGTTTCTGCTGGAGCTTGCTTATGTTGTCCATTCTTAACAGAATGGCCTGGAGATCAATAGGGTTGACAGCCGCTCACCTCACCCACTTGCCGAGAATTTCTTGCAGATCAATATCCTCGTATTTTTTAACCTGGATTCTGCTGCTTTCAAGGACGAAGGTTACATATTTAAACTCATTTTTGACATCAAAGTATGTATCCTTGATACCAATCCTGACCCCGGAGTATACATACTTCGAAACCGATGTTTTACCGATGGACTTTAATAGTCTCAAATAGGATTTCAATTCATCCATCTCCTCTCTGACCTCATTCATTCTTGCTGAAAGCTCATCCCGGGAGACATGCATCTGGCCAAGCATTTCTTTCTTCTCTTCCGTCCAGTTTCTCTTTACTTTTTGTTGATTCTCAAGGGTTCCTATATTTGTAGTCAGCTTATCCAACCCCTCAATGTTCTTATTCTGCTCCTTGTCAAGCTCGAACAGCCTCTGACGCGATTTAGGATCCACGCCGACTTCAACGATCGTCTCTGTAAACGATACCGACCCCAGTGTTTTTGTGTTCACTATTTCACCAGCCCGTATCCTGCCGCCTACAATTGTGGCCCTTTTTCCATAGCATATTACTTTTTCTGTGGCATCTACCTGGCAGTGCATGATACCGTCCTGGACAAATACATTCTTGTCAGCAATCACTGTTACCTGCTCCAGGAATTTAGCCCAGACTGATCCTCCGGCTTTTATTGTGCCGTCTAATTTCCCCATCACACCATGTTTTATGTTGACATCACCCTCCGCGTCAAGCAGACACTTGCCCACACTTCCCCTTATTTCTATGTCTCCAGCCGCTTTAATTGAAAATCCATCTTCAACATTTCCTTTTACAATGACAGTACCGAGAAAAAGAATGTTGCCGGTATGCATGTCTACATCGCCCTTTACTTCGTAAATGGGCTCTACGTTTACCTTTTCGTTTGAAAAAATGACCTGACCGTTGATCGTTGCAATAATATTTATACCGTCAGACGAGAGCTCGGTATTTTTCCCGGGAACAAGATCAACATCTTTGCCGGATTTTGCTTCCAGCAGCTTATTGGTTATGGTTCTCCCCGGCTGCCCCTCGGTTGCCTGTACCTTGGTAGCTAACAGCTGTCCGGCCACTACGTTTTCAACCAGATCAAGATCCTTAAAGTTGACCTGCCCTTTCTCGTCCTCCTCTAAATGGACTTTTTTTTCGGTTCTGAAATTATAGACAATTTTTGAGTTTTCACCGTGTACTGGTTTTATACCCTCCGCGATCACTGTCATAATATTATATTCTTCCTCTTCAAGACACGTCAGTATCACATCATCCATAATACCTACAACAACATTTCTATAATTTCAGAACCGAAAAAAAAGTCCATTTAGAGGAGGACGAGAAA
>DRHN01000398.1 GCA_011049595.1 Spirochaetota bacterium
ACTTTAATCTTGACTTTTAAAAACTGTATAAATAAATTTAGAATTAACTGGGGGATTGTGTAATGGTAGCACGGCAGATTCTGGTTCTGCTTGTGAGGGTTCGAGTCCTTCTCCCCCAGCATTTTATTGGCCCGCAATTTATATTTTATCAAGCTGCACGGGGCTAGGATTTTAAAGGTTTTTGAAACAGCAAAATATTTGACCCGCTGAGGATACCCAATTTCCTGCTTCAACAATAGTCTGGATGGTACCGGTGAGAGATGTCGTTGAACTGCTTGAACCCTTTTGGTAGAATGTTTATTTGCTCGCCCAGCTTAATTGCCGCATCGATTAAACTTGAATTAAAAAATATATAAAGTGAAGTTATTCAAATTATTCTTGACATAATGTATAAGCATTATATGATGTTGCTAAAAAGCGTCATGTTTTTACTTTTATTTTGCGTTACACCATAAATGCACGAACTTTCTGTTACAAAGAGTATTTTGGATATCCTGCTCAAACACGCGGCTTCGAACGATGTGTCCAGGATAATAAACGTCCACCTGAAGATAGGGGAGCTGAGTGACCTCGAGGGAGAGTGGATCCAGCGCTATTTTGATTATCTTTCAAAGGGAACTGTCGCCCAAGGGGCTGTTATAAAGATAAAAAAAGCGCCTGTTCAGTTTACCTGCGATAAATGCTTTACGGTTTTTTCGATAGATATAAAAAAAGTAGAGGAGATACACTGTGTAAAATGCGGCAGCGCTGAGTGCACTTTAAAAACAGGTATGGAGTACTATGTTGAAGACATGGAGGTGTGTTGATGGATGAGATAAGGCTGATCGAGATAAAGGAGGATATCCTATCTGATAATAAAGCTGCGGCCCGGGAAATACGGGAGGAGCTTTCGGCAAAAAAAACACTACTGCTCAACATTATGTCATCTCCGGGAGCTGGCAAGACGAGTCTGATCCTGAAAACAGCTGCGGTATTAAAAAAGAATATTGCGATGGCTGTGATCGAGGGAGACATTGATTCCATGGTGGACTCAGAAAAGATCGCGGCAAGCGGTGTCAAGGCTGTGCAGATAAGGACAGGGGGGTTTTGTCATCTTGACGCGGCCATGGTAAAGAAGGGGCTCGGGGCGCTTGGGATAGAGGACCTGGATTTTGTAATCCTGGAAAACGTCGGCAATCTTGTGTGCCCGGCAGAGATCGATACCGGCGCTGAAAAAAACGTAATGATACTCAGTGTTCCGGAGGGGGATGACAAGCCCCTGAAATACCCCCTCATGTTTACAGTGTGCGATGTCCTTGTGATCAATAAAATCGACTATATGGGGCTTTCCGATTTTGACACTGCAAAATTGCGGGATCGTGTCCTCAAACTCAACCCCGATGTTTCGATCTTCGAGGTTTCCTGTAAAACAGGGCAGGGGATCGAGCCCTGGGTTTCCTGGGTAAAAAAGGAGATAACGGCTGTCACGGGTAGGCGCTTCTGAGCCGGGTTTGTACTTTTGCACCCTGAAAAATAACGTACAGTGTTATATCTTACTTCCAATCATCACTTTGCCTAACATTTTTAATCTGTCGAATGGCTTAAGCCTTTCCAGCATGATCTTCCTGTAAAGGGAGAACTGGTCTTTAGCCGGTACAGTTTCTCTTGTTTTCTTTTTAAGTTTAATTGCTTGTGTTTTGCAGCTAGATGTACATAGCCCGCATCCTATGCACCGCTCCAGGTTGACTGAAGAAACATTTTCTTCAATCGAAATTGCTTCCATCGAACATCGTTTTTGACATCTTTTACAACCGCTGCAGTCCTCAGCCTTAACTTCGGCAAAATAGTTTGAATGCCAGTATTCAGCAGGCCGCGGGAATTTTTTTAACATATTGAGAACAGTGCAGCAGCAGCTGCAGCAGGAGCAAAGAAAGTTTGGTTTTTGAACATTTTCAGGCTGCAGGATAAGGCCGTCTTTTTCATTTTGTTTAAGGATTTGAAGACATTCATCTTTTGAAATTGAACGGCCGGCGATATTATCGATCGCGTATTCTGCTATTTCATTAAATCCGATACAGATTTCCTGCCTCTCCGTCTTTTTGCAGGCTTTCCCCAGAATAATGTTTTCCTGTTTGCATACGCAATTGTACACCGCGATCTTTCCTGCGGTTTCCATGACAAGCTGTCTGATATCATCATAAGTGGCGACATTGTGCTCAGGAGTGAAACTGCTTTCAATCGGTATGGTTTTCAGTTGAGAAGTTCTTGGAGTGATAAATGCTTCGGCATAGGCCTCATCGGTGTATTGACCCATATCATCCACAAGTTTCCTTGTAAGACGGTTGACCTGAAATTCGTACATCCCTACTGCCAGATGTGCCTTGCTGTAATATTTTTTTTTGCCTTTATCCTGGAACAGTTTTCCTCCCAGTATCGATCCTTTAGAGACGAGCCCGTCCAGTGTCTGTTCCAGCGTTTCTCTTGAAATACCGGTTTTTTTAACCCTCCTGTAAATTTTGTCCGCTGATTCAGGCATCGCGCTCAGATAAAGTGCTATTTCAGCCTCTTCCGGGGTGAAGAAGTGCCTGAGGATGCGCAGCTCCACTTCCGATTCAGTGGAAGGAAAAGCGATCGGCATTTGATCCAGGTGCAAGGCAAGCTTTTTATAAACATCGTTTTTTGTGTCCAACACATTTCTCCTTGTCAAATTAATTTTGAGCTGAATCACTCATATTTGTCAGAAAAAAACCTCACCCCCGTAAAATTTTATATCAGATCGTTAGCCCTGTACGGAAGGTTTTTCTCAGGACCCATTTGACCTTATAGGGAAGTTCGGTCTAACATTCTAATCTAAACTGTACGTCGAAAACAGGCTCTGTTCGGTTTTTCCCAGGATCTGGTCCAATACGAACGCAAGGAGGGCGGCAGAGATCGCGCCTTCCAGTACAAAAGCCGGATTTTCTCTGACAAGGCCTGAAATTATAGGAGTCCCCAGGCCGCCGGCTCCGGCAACAGCGCCCACAGTCGCTGTTCCTACATTGATCACCACAGAAGTCCTAATACCTGCCATTATGACCTTAAGCGACAACGGTATCTCGATCTTGAGCAGTATTTGAAGCCTTGTCATCCCCATACCGTACGCTGCCCCTAGCAGTTCACGGGGGACAGAATCTAACCCGGATATGGTGTTCCGTATCACAGGCAGTATGCTGTAAAGAAAAAGTGCCAGTACTGTTGGTTTGAAACCGAACCCTATAAAAGGAATAGCCAGCGCCAGAACAGCAACAGGGGGTATGGTCTGAGCCAGAGAGCTGATATCATTTACAATGTTGAGATACTCTTTCCCAGCAGGCCGTGTTACAAATATTCCGAACAACACACCGATAATAACCGCTGCCCCGCTAGATGACAGCACGAGTAGTACATGTTCCTTTAAAAGCTCCAGCAGGTTCGCCCGCGGATAAATGACTACAGGTTCACCCGGAAAGATCAGTTTCAAAAAAGTCTCCCAGAAATCCATCCTTGAGATTATAAGAAAAAAAAAGGCAATAAGGAAAAAAAGGTACACTGCATTGAAAAACACTTTTTTTCTGTTCAATCCAGCCATTTATCTGTGACCTCTTCGGTGACCTTCTCGATATCCAGCAGGCTGATTTCGCCCACAACTTTCAAATTTCCGTTGATCACCGGTACTACCTTTACCCCTTCACCGAGCATCCTTGAAAGAGCTTCTTTTAATGTAGATTCCTCCCTCACGGCCATGCTGGTATGCTGAAGTCTTGTAATCGCGTTCTCGACCGGCTGATTAGCTTTCACACTGCGGGTGTTTATCCACCCTAAAAGTTTGTCGTCTTTGTTGAGAACCCACAAAAATCTCGAATTCGGTTTACCCTTTGCGTTCTCTACAGCTTTCCGGATGTCATCCGATATCTTTACTGATTTTGGCTTTCTCATTACACTTCCCACACTGAACCTCGAAAGTCTTTTCAGTGCTCTGTCCGCCCCCACAAAATCATGTACAAACTTGTTGACCGGTCGGGCAAGAATATTTTCCGGAGTATCGTTCTGGACTATCCTTCCGTCTCCAAGAATTAGGATCCTGTCCGCTATTCTTATTGCCTCGTCGAGGTCATGAGTGACAAAAAGAACAGTTTTTTTTAGCTTTTTCTGGATCTTTATAAACTCGGTCTGAAGAATTTCACGGTTTAAAGGATCAACTGCTCCAAAAGGTTCATCCATAAGAAGGATCGGGGGATCGGCAGCGATGGCACGGGCTACTCCGATCCGCTGGGCCTCGCCGCCTGAGAGCTCATGGGGATACTTTTCACTGTATTTTGCCGGATCCAGGCCAATCAGATTTAAAAGTTCATCAACCCTCTTTTCAATGATTTCCCTGTTCCATGAAAGCAGCCTGGGGACAATACCGATATTTGCTGAGACCGTCATATGCGGGAACAGCCCGATATACTGTATGACATATCCGATCTGCCTTCTTAAAAGTTCGGGTTTAAAATCCGCAACATTTCTGGCGTTTACAAATATTTCACCGTTGTTCGGTTCCAGCATCCGGTTGATCATTTTAAGAGTCGTGGATTTCCCGCACCCTGACGGCCCGATAAGCACGCATACCTCTCCTTTGGCGACAATAAAAGAGATGTCATCAACCGCGGTAAAGTCTCCGTACTTTTTTGTAACGTTTTTGAGCTCGATCATTTTTTTCCCAATTTTTACCCCGCAACTTCCAACTCGTAGGATATACCCTTTGATGTGAAAATACTGATGATCATCTGCATGATCTTATCGATAAAAATGGCGAGCAGTATGACCGGCAGCGTGCCTAATAGTATGAGGTCGGGAACGGCCTGTCCCAGCCCCTGAAAAATAAAAACGCCAAACCCGCCCGCGCCGATGAGAGCTGCGACTGTTGTATTCCCCACTGCCTGTACCATTGAGATCCTGATGCCGCCGAGAATGATAGGTACGGACAGAGGGATCTCGATATTTAAAAGCAGCTGTAACCTGGTCATGCCCACTCCCCTGGCAGACTCAATTACAGAAGGATCCAGCACTTTCAGGCTTGTGTAGGTGTTTCTTGTAATTGGCAGAAGGGCATAGAGAGCAAGAGCAATCAGGGCCGGAGTGGTTCCGACTCCTTTGATTCCAAGTTCACGAAGCAGCGGGTATTTGTGAGATAAAAGGGCAAGCGGCGCTATCAATATCCCGAAGAGAGCGAGGCTTGGAATCGTCTGTATACTGTTCACTACGAAGAACACGGGTTTTTCGAAAAGCTTTCTCCTGAAAGCGAAAATACCAAGGGGCATACCTATAATTACAGCGATAAACACAGAGGTACCGGACAGTAGAAGATGCTGAGAAAACTCACCGAGAAACCGGTCCTTTCTTATTGAATATTCTTTTAATATCGAGATCTCGTCGAGATAACCCGAAAGGATCATTAGTATAACAGCAGTAATACCGGCAAGAGACACGATGATCCTTCCCGCTTTCGATGTGTGTTTGTTCTGTAAGAAGGAAATAACTAAAATATAGCCGGACAGTACCATTACCCAGGATCCGAATCCCAGCGAGGTTCGGGCAAATTCGAATTCAGGGTTAATAAGTCTTCGAGCTGAACGGCCGGCAAACAGGAACACAAGAATAATAATAAGGTTTCCCAGAAGTCCATATAAGAAAGATAACGGTTTTCTATTATTTAAAGTCAGGCCGAGAGCGATACACATAACCCAGGGGAGGGCCAGAAAGCAGATTTCCACAGGTGTCAATATACCCCAGGTAAAAAGGCCGGTTCCGCTTGCAATACGGTTGGGTCTGTGAAGCAGGTATTTCATACCGAAAGCAAGAATACCGGTACAGATGCCGGCAAGCGGGACCTTCTCGATCTTATATTTCAAAAAACGAAAAACCTCCGGGAAATAATACCTTGGTATAACGTTTCTGTCTTTAGGCAGGAAAAATTGTTTTAATCAAGAAATCAGCCCGTATGAATTGCCATGACAACAAATTCTACACTGGTTAGAGATAAAATTAACCCCACCAAGAATTCAGTTTACATCTCTTTTTGTTGTTTTAAATTACAGAAAACCTTTTGACTCAAGATATTTTTTAGCGACTGTTGACGCATCCTGCCCTTCTATCGCAATCCTGGAGTTCAATGTCTGCAGGGTTACAAGATCAAGGCTTTGAAAAACAGGTTTTAGAATACTTTCTATTTCGGGGTACGCTTCGATTACTTCCGATCTCAAAATCGGTGCCGGTTCGTATATCGGCTGCACACCTTTTGTATCTTCCAGTACCCAGAGGCCCAGCGCGGCTAAAGCTCCATCGGTCCCGTAGGCCATCGCAACATTTACTCCATCCGTTTCTTCAGATGCCGCTTTTTCTGTCTGGGCTGTGTTGCCCCCCGACAGAATGAGCAGCTGATCTTTTGACAGCTCGAAACCGTAAGCTTTTTCGAATGCCGGCAGGGCATCGGGTCTTGAAACAAATTCCTCCGAACCTGCTATCTTAACATACCCGCCTTCATTTACATAGTCTGCGAAATCCTCCAGAGTCTTTATTCCCTTCGAATTTGATATATCCATTCGTATCGCAATGGCCCAGGTGTTGTTGGCAGGCGCCGGGGTGAGCCAAACTATATCGTTGTTTTCTTTGTCCAGCTTTTTAACAGTTTCATATCCCTTTTTCGCATCTTTCCAGATGGACGGCTGGGTGTTGTCAAAAAAGAACCCCCCGTTTCCTGTATACTCGGGATATATGTCGATCTCACCATTTATAATAGCTTTTCTCATTACATCTGTAGGTCCAAACTCCGTTTTGTCGACAACGTCAAACCCGTTAGCCTTCAGCATGTGTATTATCATCTGCCCAAGCAGGGCCCCTTCGGTGTCAATTTTTGACGCAACTATGACCGGGCCTTTCATATCTTCATCGGACGGCTTATCAGTGCCGAAAAGAACAGCCCCTGACGAAAAGAGAAATAGGACACAAATGACAGGAATCCATATATGGTACCGGTATTTTTTCATTATTAAACCTCCTTTATATTTGTTTGGTGGTTATTGTGTTTAAAAAAAACCTTAGTATTATGTGAGAAGCAAGTCAAGGGTTTTTTATATTTCCTGAGTTCCCCGAATACCAGCAATGCTATAGTACGGACTCTGCCAGAGTCAGCGTTGCGATGAAGATGAATAGTACGCCGAGCACCCGTTCCATGATCTTCTGCGGGATATAGCTCGCTACCCTTGAGCCCAATTGCCCGCCGATAACAACACCGGGGACGGTAAAAATAACAATACTTAATACTGTTGTGATCACTTCATTGCCGGTCCTTGTGAACCGGAAAATATGCCCGGCAGAGGCTGCTAACGCGGTCACTGCAACAACAAAAACGCTTGTGGCAATGGATATTTTACTCGGTACCCTGCAGCGGCGCAGCAAAAAATAGCCGTTTAATTCCCCAAGACCTGTTGATATCATTCCCACAAACAGTCCGCCGACACCGGCTATTATTCTTCCTTCGGTACGGTCGCACACGGTGTAGCAGATTTTTTCACCTTCTGAGGTGTTGATGCATGTTTTTGCCTTTTTTTCGGGATAATCCTGCTTGATCGAATCATCCATCCGGATTACCTCTTTGTGGCCTGGGTTTCGAAGAAAAGCCGTAGCGACAGCGAAAAGCCCCATCCCGAGGATGATTTTTAAGATCAATTCATCTATATATCCGGCGATCAAGGTTCCAGCCAGCGCGGCAGGGACTGTCACAATGATAAGCATCATCCCCAACCGGTAATCGATGATCTTTTTATGGGCGTACGCGTAGAGTCCGCTGGCAAACCCGAACACTTCGGTTACCAGGGCAGTTCCGATCGCCACTTCAGCCGGTAGCTTGAGAGCCAGGATAAAAATTGGCGAAAAAAAGGTAGCTCCGCCCACTCCCGAAGCCATGGCCAGAGTTGCAACACAAATTGAAACCGGAAACAGGTACCAGTATTGCAGGGTCATGGCAAAGTCTTCCTTATTAATGCGAATCTCTTTTGTCCGGCAGACTTTTCTATTCGCAGAGTAATCAATGGTGCTTTTTTTTTTAAACTTAATCTCTTTTTAATGTTATGTCCAGAGAAGATTTAAAACAATCAGAATAAATGGATTTCATGAGATACCTGGGCCATAGTAATATTCTCTTGACTTATGGTAAACCCAAAATTATCATAAGCTTCGTACAGTAGTTATTTTGTTGGTACAAGATTGTTTGTAATTTGGAATTACAAAACAGCCTGTGTAAACAGGAATTTTATTAATTGTGAGCACATGAGGAGATACAATTATGGCGAAAGCAACATGGAATGGGGTTGTTCTGGCAGAAAGCGATAATACAGAAATCGTCGAAAATAATCACTACTTTCCGCCGGAAACGGTAAATATGGAATATTTTAAGCAGTCCGAACATCATACGGTCTGCCCGTGGAAAGGAACGGCGAGTTATTACAATGTTGAAGCAGGCGGTAAAGTAAACGAGAATGCTGCGTGGTATTATCCTGAGCCAAAAAAAGCAGCTGATCAGATAAAAGGCTATGTGGCTTTTTGGAAAGGTGTAAGGGTGAAAGAATAATGGCTGACGAATTAACTGTTTATGGGGTTGACTGGTGCCCCGAATGCCGGCGCGTTAAAACGGTCCTGGGCGAGTATCAAATTCCATACCGATGGGTAGATACAGATCATGACAGCGGGGCCCGGACGCATGTGGAAAAGATAAATGGGGGGGATTACCGTTTTCCTACCCTGGAGTTTTCCGATGGCAGCGTGCTGGTTGAACCCGCGAACGCCGAGCTGAAAGTCAAACTGGGCATAACCGGCAGAGCGTCAAAGCCCATTTATGATGTTATAATCGTTGGAGGTGGCCCTGCCGGGCTTACGGCTGCTATCTATACGGGACGGGACAGTTTCGATACTCTCATCATAGAGAAGGCTGGATTAGGCGGGCAGGTAGGCCTTACACAGGTCATCGATAATTTTCCCGGCTTTGATAAGGGAGTGGGCGGAGCTGAATTCGCGGAGCGGCTTGCTGAGCAGGCGCAGAGATTCGGTACAGAGCCCCTGCAGGGTGAGGAGGTATCGAATATTCACAGGGACGGGCAGTATCTTGTGGTCACGTCTGTGAACAAACGTGAATATATAGGGAGATCGGTGCTCATTACAACAGGGAGCCATTTCCAGCAGCTGAACGTACCCGGTGAGATGGAGCTTATTGGTATCAGGGTTCATTACTGCGCAACCTGTGACGGCCCTTTTTATAAAGGGAAAAGCCTGATGGTTATCGGCGGCGGGAACAGCGGGTTCGAAGAAGGGCTTTTTCTTTCAACATTTGCGAAAGATGTAACAATAGTCGAGCACAACCCTGAGGTCAAAGCCAGTAAAATACTGCAGGATAAAGTAGCGAAAATGGAGAACATGAAAGTTTTTTCCAACCGTGATGTCAAGGAATTCAAGGCGGACGGGACATCGCTATCCTCGGTTTTAATTGAAAAACGCGATTCCGGAGAGATCGAAGAATGGAAACCGGAAGGTGTTTTTGTGTTTATCGGTCTTAAGCCAAACAGCGCTTTTCTTCCGGACACCATAGAATGCGACAACTGGGGTTTTATTAAAACTGATTTTACTCTGCAGACATCGCTAAAGGGTGTTTATGCGGCCGGTGACGTTCGATCAGGAAGCACAAAACAGGCTGTTTCGGCTGCCGGTGAAGGGACAACTGGGGCGCTGATGATAAGACAGTATCTGCAGTCAATAGGCGAGGCACGAAATACCCATGCGATAGAGCGCGAATTATCTCCTGTGAAGTAGACCTATGACACGCGATTATTCGGCATTTATCCCCTCCTTTTAATAGAGCAGATCAGGCAATTTGTAAATAACTAATTGTGCCAAGCCATTAACCTCAATAATCAGCATCCCCCTATAAGATAGAACAGTGGAACGGCAGGATAT
>DRHN01000399.1 GCA_011049595.1 Spirochaetota bacterium
GGTCGTGGCATACAATATCGACACAAGGAGGACCGAGTGGGAGTTCTACTCAAATGGCATAATTAATGTTGCACCGGTTATTAAAGATGGGCTTCTATTTTTCGGTGCGTGGGACCGTACATTTTATGCCCTGGATGTCCTTTCGGGGGAACTCCTGTGGAATAGTTTTGTGGGAGAAAATGTTTCACGGGATTTTATTATTTTTGAACATGAGATCATCCTTTTTTTCTCAAAGGGCGAAATTATGTGTCTGAAGAGAGATAGCGGCGAGATCGAGTGGGTCAAACAATTCGAAAATGTCGATTTCAACTACAACTATTTTCCGGGAATTGAAAAGTTTTTTATTTTCATCCCGGATTTTATCGCATTAAGCCCACGCGACGGCCAGGTGCTTTTTAAATACAGGGAGCGCGCTCACTATTTTTATAAAGAAATGCTGTTTGACAATATGGTGGAGGGTGAACGTTTACTGTCGGATAATGAAAAGATGCGTTATTTAACGGAGATCTATTTCACGGTAAGCAACTATCCGGTTCTGCCTCCACGTAAAAATGGCAATAACCTGATGTATTTTGTGGCTGACAATTCATTTTTTTACGTATATGATGTTGAAAAAGACTTTTATCTATTGAAATATAAACTGAACTGAGGGTTAAATAATGAATAGCAGGTATATTTTATTTATCGTGTTCGGGTTTTTATTTTTAATATTTATCGCGGCATGTGCGACAATAAAACCAAAAAAGGATAAATTCGACGGATTTTTTGGTATTGTTAAGCCGGTAAACAGGGACGGGGAAGAGATAGTATACCAGGAAAGGGACAAAGTGATAATCAACTGTATCCCTGTCAAGGGAGAATTTACTGCTTCCGATGGACCTTTTACTTTCAATCCTGAGCCTGATGGGAATTTTGTGGCAAAACTGCATTACGGTGAATACTCTGTTGAAATATTTCTAAACGGGTTTTATGTGGAAAGTTTTTATATCACAATACCGAAAGGTGAGTTAATAGATATAGGTATTGTCGAGCTCAAAGAAATTACAGCAGACGAAGGAGAACCTGTCATGGGTGGGGATCCTGATGAGATTATCCTGCATGAAGGGGATGTCAATATTCAACCTCCTTCCCTGTAGACAAAACCAATTTGTCATTTAACGCACCGGGGGCAGTCCTGTAAATTGGGCAGAAAAAATCTTATAATAATTATTTTTGTTACTTTATTTCTCGCTGCGCCTATAGTCTTCATTTATTTAAGATCGGAACGGGAGAAAGAGCCGGAGGTTATTACTGCTTCTTTTAAGATCGAGGTTTACCGGGTTGACAGGTATCCTCTTCCCAATGCTGATATATATCTGGATCAAAGGTTCATCGGGAGAACCGATGAGAAAGGCTTTTTTCTCAAGGATATCGAGCTGTTTGTTGGTGAATCCTACACGCTGAGAGTCGAAAGGGATGCTGAGGGTTATGTATACGGTCCCTGGGAAACGAATTTTAAAGTACAGGCGGAGAAGAAGAAGCGAAGGGAGAAAAAGATTGAGGAAAGTGAAGAGATTTCCTCTCTCGAGGGTGAATCGGACATATTGACCGAGATCGAAAGGGCCCAGCTTGGAAAAGCCAGTGTTTACGAAAAGTATCACTTCCTGGCCCTTGTTGAGGGTTACATGTTTTATCAGATCAGGGTGGCAGGAAAAGATGATAGCGCTGTCGAGGGCGCAACAATTATTGTAAACGGGAAAGATGAGGGAACAACCGATAAAGACGGTGTTTACGTAGTAAAATACTCCGGTGAAGATAAGCGTAAAGAAAATATACAGATATTCAAGGATGGCGAGCACATATGGATGAATGAGGTAATGATCCAGCCTGAGGCCCGGGTAAATGTTGAGTTGAATAAAATGCTTTTAATAGATCTTTACGTTTACACTGAACACTACGATGTCATAAAAGGTGTCCCGAATGCGGATGTTTTTTTAGGGCATGGCTTAATGGGAAGCACGGACGAGGAGGGATTTCTATCATTTAAATACATCAATAATGATGGTGTTGACGGGCCGCTGGACATGGTCATTGATTACCCTGGCGGGTATCTGCCGAAAAAAATAAGGAAGTATTTTAATATAAAAAAGGATCTTCCAAAACTCTCTGTGATAAATTTTGCGTACAGCGTGGAACCGGTGCCTCCTAAACTGGTCGTTATGCCGTTTAAGGTGAAAAATGAGAATGATTACTTTTTATCCCGGCAGGCTGCTTCGCTGAAATCCAGGATTGAGGACTACCTTGCTTTTGAAGATGTATTTCTCGTACCTTCGAGTGAGATGATCGATGAGTTGTTTAACCAATTCAATGTTGATTTAATAGATAGAGAGTACAACTGGAAAGAGATGCCGCTGATAAAAAAGGAAGTGGATGGGATAATTTTTGGAGAGATCGAGCAAGCTTCGAATGAAATAAGTATATATGTCTATGGATTTGATTACACCGGTCAAAAATTCATTGAAATTGATAAGAAGGTAAGTTTACGGGAGCTTCAATCTTTTTCCGAGGATATCGCAAACAGCATTAAAAACAGTTTTCCTGTTGAAGGCAATATCGTATCGGTTGGCGACGGTGTGCAGGTAAACCTGGGAAAACGGCAAGGCATAAACCTGAACAATAAGTTTTACGGTTTCAAAGATTATTTTGATGAGCGGACTCGAGGTTATTCAAAAAAAAGACTCATAAAACTCGGGATCGTCGATACGGATGAGAACCTGTCTTTCGGGGAGCTCGAGGATATTGCCGAAGGCTATCTGCTGGAACCTGGTGTAAAAGTCAAGCGGTATCCGGTGCAGACAATAAAAAGTGTCAATGTCCCGATAGTCCTGGAAGTGATCAGTGAAAAAATGCCTGTTCAGGAAGCAAATATTTATTTGAATGATCACTGGGCGGGCCAAACCGACATCGAAGGTAAACTGTATTTGTCACTGCTGCAGAATGAAAGCGCTGAATTGCTGATATACCGTGATGGGTTCGTTCCGGGGAAGCTGGATGTAAAAGCCGGGGACGATACAACTGTAATACGGGTGGACCTCAAAAGGGGGGAAACTTTATTCAGTATTGATACATTGCCTCCGGGCGGTCTTGTGTTTATCAACGGAACATATAAAGGAACGGCCCCGATAACGGATGAACCGCTTGTAATTTCATTTGGCTTTCATCTTCTCGAGGTTGAGCTTGAGGGGTACAAAAAGTACAGAAATTACATAAACTTCAACAAGCGGAAATTATCTTTGACAGGAAAAGAAAGCATAACCCTGTTCCCTGATTATTTCAATTCCGCTGAGAACACGTATTCCTCGGGAAATGTACAGAGAGCTGTAACTATACTGACAGATATACCTAAAGAACATCCGGACTACTTAAAAGCCATAGGATTTCTCGGATTTATCTATCTGAATGATATAAAAAATTACAGTAAAGCTATAGAATATTACGTTCTGGCTCTGGGTAATCCGGATGGAAGTTTCAATGCCGGTGGAAATCTGATCTCCTATTACAACCTGGCCCGGGCGCATTATAATGTCGCGGATAAGGATTTTTATGTTAATAAAAGTTCTTCGCAGTATAATTTTTTAAAAGCGGTCTCTTATTTCTCGTATATAAGAGGCAGAAAAAACAGATTGCCAGGCAGTAAACGGTCCAGGGTGTACCAGGACACACTGTTTTATCTGGCTGTCTCATATCAGAGGTTGTATTACCTTACATCGAAGGGTGAATACCTTTCAAGGGCGCACTTTTCATGGCTGGATTACTTCGATTTTTTTAACCGGGACCTGTTAAA
>DRHN01000400.1 GCA_011049595.1 Spirochaetota bacterium
CTAGATAATCCGCGGATGGATCGTAGATTTTTATAACCGCGTCAAAATCGGAACGCGACAGGAGTTTCTGCACAGGGTTATCGGGTACCGTAAAAATAAAATCCACGCCCGAAAAGGGCTCAAGGTTCTTTCTGAGCGACCTGATAAGCGAATACATATCTTCACCGGCCTCGCCGGTGTATATTTTAAAAACCGCGGTATTTACGCCATAGATACCGTCGATATTCGCCATAGTGTCATCTCTGTCAATGCCGACCGATACAATTACCTTTGAGACCCTGATGTCTTTGCGGATCATGCCTGAAATGTGGTCCGTGACCCTAACAGTGTACTCAAAAGGGACCTGCTGTTTGATGAACATCCTGATAAAAAAATGATCTTTCGGGATCGACTCTAAAAACCGCTTGTCGACAAGTCCGTAGGAAAATACACCCGACACAAAAGCCGCGGCCAGAATCCAGGTAAAAACAGCTTTTCTTTTTATGATGAAAACCAGTGCCTTCCTGTAAAGCAGTTGGGCAATATTTCCCGCCCGGACAGAGAAACCAACTTTCCTTTTTTTAATCTTCAGCCTTGAAAGAAACACCGGCACAAGGGTCACAGAGAACAAAAGGGAAAAAAGAAGTGACGTGACGATGACCATTGACATCTGAAGAAATATCAGCTTTAAAATACCCGTGAGGAACAGTACCGGTAAAAAAACAACAACAGTTGTGAGTGTGGCCGAAAACACGGCCGGAACAACTTTTTTAAGCCTGGTGAAAAACCTGGCCTCTTTTTCCTCGTCATACAGCAGATCAAAAACAGCGGTGACCACAATAACCGAATTATCAACTATCATCCCGATACCGAGGCTGAATCCCGACAGTGTGAGAAGGTTTATCGACTGGTGCGCCAGCTTCATGATGATGAAAGTGCCTATGATACTGAGCGGTACGGTGGCAATTATCAAAAAGCTCACCTTGAAGTTTGAGAGAAAAAAGTATACAGAGATAACCGTAAAAAAAACACCCAGTATCATTGCAAAAACAAGGTCTTTTAGCGATTTTTTGATCTGGAAACTTTCGTCAAACACCGTGTTAAAAGCCAGCCTGCCGCTGTACCTTTCATTGAGCGAACGGATTTTCCCGTCGATCTCACGCGATACCCTGATAATATTAAACCCGGGCTGCCTTCGTATAGAAAGCATGAGGGCATTCTCCCCATCAATAATAACAGCATTATCTTTTTCTTCCGTGCTGTAGTAAACTTCTGCAACGTCTTTGAGGAAAACCAGCTTTTTGTCCTCCTCCTTTAATACGATATTTTCCAGCTCCCTGTAATCTTTGACCGAACCGTCCAGCCTGACCACATATTCATTCTTTTCATCTTTAAAAAAACCTACAGGAAAGTCCTTATTTGATGAGCTCAGCACATCCCTGATCTCACTTACGCTGATGTTGTATTTCACAAGTTTCCCCGGGTCCACCAGGACTTTGACCTGGGGCCTCTCGCCTCCAAGAATATCAACACCGGCCACTCCGGGTATTTTTTCAAGAAAGGGCTGGATGTCACTTTTACACATGAGAAATAATGAGCGGGCATCAATTGAGCTTGAAACGACCGATATTCCGCTGAATGCGTCAAGCGAGGCCCCCGGGTGGATGATCACGGGCCGCTTCGACTCTCTTGGCAGAAAGGATTTAAGCAGGTCCAACTTTTCACGCAGCTCTATATAGGCGATACTCAGGTCTTCACCCCACCTGTACCGCACTCTCAGCACGCTCACACCGTCCCTCGAAAGAGAATTAACGGTTTTTACACCCCTCAGGGCGAGGGTTGTCTGCTCCATAGGCATACTTATAAGAGTTTTTACTTCTTCCGGAGATGCATTCGGGTAATAGGTGATAACAGCAAGCTCCGGGTATTCAATGTCAGGCACCAGGTCCAGATCGATATAGAAAAGGCTGATCGAACCGAATACAAGAATGGAAAGGACTGTAAGGTAGATCGGAATTCTGTTGCGGCTATAAAAGTCTTTTAGGTTCAAACAATATACTTTTTGGTAAGAATTTGCATAAATCTATTATCAGGACCTTGTTAACAATTTTCTTGCTTTTTTGGCACAAACTTTAGTTTGCTGGAAACCTATTTAAAAGTCGGGCAAGCCCGACAACTTCGGGTCCCCCGACGTTGCAAAAATATGGCTTGTCCGCATCAGGACTCTCTCCACCTCTTTGACAGCACTCTCAACTTACCTAAAATATTATCATAGAAGGCCGAGATATCACCCGGGTCAACCATCTTGTCGTATATTTTGAGGTCTTTCAACCAGTCGAGCGGGGTTTTTTTCAGGATCTTCCCGCCTTTTGCCTGCATTATCAGTCCGGCCGGAATAAACATCAACAACTGCCCGGAAGGATACTGTTTCCCGTTCCGCTCGTCCTTCAGGATCGAGATCAGCGGTATATGGGACTGCAAATAGGAGTGCACCCTTCCGACAAATATATTTTCGCCGGCATTTGCATTAGTATATACGTAAAGCTTTTCTTCAATATCGTACGGTGCCAGCAGCTCGAGGAATTCATTGAACAGAATTTTATCAAATCTTTTCTGCGGTGCGACCTTTTCCCGGTTGAATTTGTACACCCCCGCGTTATCATCAATGTAGCCGAGAACATCCATACGGCTGTACGGCACACGCCCGATCGCGGGATTTGTCATTTCATCGTAAAAATCGACAAGCTGAAAAAGGCGGATAAATTCATGAAGGAATTTATTATCATTAATAGGCGGATAGCCTGTTCCATCGGCATATTCATACTGATTGGCGCACATCATCCTGGAAATTGACGATATGTCGTCCCTGTTCTTCAAAAGGTTCCTGGTCACAAAATAACTTTTCTGCAGCATGCGTATTTTATCCTGGCTATTTGAATCATCAAATGATAAAATCGGCTTTGACGAAACCACCTGATGTATCTTATCATGGTAAAAACCTATATTGTGCAGCAGAATGCCCATCACGGCATCGATTAAAAATTCCTGGGGGTACTGAAACGTTTCGGTCATGTCGGACTTTTTATCCGGGTCAAACCGTGCGAGAGATATAGGGCGGCCCTCAATGATCCGCTTTTTATTGATACACAACACTACATACAAAAAATACAGCGCCGTATCAACAGCGTGCCAGGGCAGTGCATCTCCAACTGTTTGAAGACGGGCATTGCTATACGTGCTCTGGAGCCGTATTGAATTCAAACAAAGCCGCCTGGCTTTCTTATTACTACCTTCGGTGTGGGGCTTTAGCATCCTGTCCATTTCACCATAAATCGCCTTGACGATCTCCATGATGTACTTAACATCGTTTGGAGGCATCAGCACCTGGCTGCCTGTCTTTATCTCCATATCATACAGCGGCCCCGGTTCCTGCTCGAGCAGTGTTCCCAGGGTGATATGCCGCTTTTTTCCTTTGACAACAAAGGCCGGTTGTGTCTCCCTGAACGGCATGTAAAACGTTTTTACCTTTTCAAGAAGCCTGTATCTGAGCTTCATCAGATGATTTGTTCTTTTTTCTATGCCGCCGGATATTATCCTTTCTTCATCAACGTTTGTCCCCGGGTCTTTCAGTTTTTCCTGGTCCTCATAGTTAAGACTTATCGTCAGGACATTAAGGACCTTGTGAGCCCCGAGAAGCCTTACGGCCTTTTCATCAAGAACCCTGCCCGCCCGTGAAAACGTGCTTACGTCCACCAGGACCCGGTCCCCGCTTCCAATTCTATCGATGCTCTTTCTTTCTATCGAAGGCAATAGATTCTCCTCTTCTATTATACAGTCCGCAAGCTGTCCTGATCCAGCCGTCTCTACCTTAGAGTTTCATAGAATTTTTAAAAAACTTCAAATGTTTTTTTTATAAAATCCTTTTTTTCATCGATTAATTTATACAGACCCTAGCCGAATTAGTTTAATCGGGAGATTCCCCCATGTTGATAAGTATCTGTCCGATATTGTCTTTTCCGTTGTCATTGAAAAGGTCGTAGACGTTTTTCAGATAGTGCACATATTCGGACCTTCTTTCATTGACCCCGGACATGAGCTGAACCAGCGCAACCTGGTATGGGTTTTTTCCGGTGGTCAATGAAGCAAGCAGTCGGTCAAGGCTGGCTGCGGGTGCCAGATCATACATGAAGTTGTTCAATATCACCCTGCTCTCATATGCGGTAAGCAGCTTGAGGTGGTCGTCATTATCCAGCCCGAGCATTGCGCCCAGATACCTCTTTGTCATGTTTGAGATCCCCGAGCCGGGTTTCAACTCAATGGCCTTTTCAGCCAAACCGACAATTTCTTCGCTGTATTTCACCGCATCAAGATTGTTCATGCAGATCAAAGCGTAATATCTGGAGTCCGCCAGATAGGGATAAATTTCATTGAACTCTGTAAATTTTCCCAGCGCGCTTAGATAATCCCCTGCTGTGAAAAAATATATTCCTTCCAGGTAAAAGAAAAAAAAGTTCCTCACACCCTCCTTCCTGAGCCCGTCAATTAAAAAGGGGACCCTTTGGATGCCCTCTCCTTTTAAATAGACATCAACAAGGTCCGTTATTTTTCCCGATCGCCCCTGTTCTTTCATTGCAGACGCGATCTGCCGGATAAGAGCTCCGCTTTTTTCATGAAACACTTCGCTGTGATCTTCTGAAAGCGTATGAGCGAACATCAGAACAAGAATGGAACTTGTCGGGTCGTTCATCCGGTAATAGAGCTCTGACATGAAAAAAATGTCATCCAGCATATAGGGTTTCAGATTGATGATGTACCCTAACATAGAAAGCGCGCTGCCGGGTTCATTCCTTTTTACAAATAAATGGACGTAATTCCTCATCGAGCCCGGAACAAACGTGTCTACGGGCCTGTCAAGGTCATCATAGTAGCTTTCATAAAATATGTACGCCTTTTCCATGTTGTCGTTAAAATAATAGTAATCACCCAGCATCCGCTCAAACTGAAAGCAGTCCTTTGAGTAATTTTGGGCCCTGTCATTTCCGGGCCGGCCCTTCATTTCTCTGTCAGAGATATTTTTCATCTTTTGAAAAAGACGGATATATCTATTTATCTCTTTTTCCGGAATTTTTCTTTTCAGATCGATATATATACCCATTAACAGCGCGTAGCTCTCGTACATGTCGTAAAGGTCCTGTTTATTACCGAGGTCTTCAAGCAAAACCGGCCCAGCATCATCGGGCCGGCCAAGATCCAGATATATAGAAGCGAGGTTGAACAGAACAAAATGACTGTTGTCCTTTTCACGGACCTTTTCAAGATATTCAATTTTGGCCCCGGCTGTTTGTAAGTTTTTCAGCTCGGCCCGGACATCCTGTCCCATGAACTTTCCCTTTCCTGAAGCATAAACTGCGGGCGGCAGGCACAAAAACATATAAAAACAAAAGAACAATGTTGTTTTTAGCTTTATCATTTTACACAAATATAAAACTTAATACCTTAAATAAAAATTGATATTACTGACATTTTCAACAATAATTTAATAGTTAGTGATGAATAATTCACCACTTCAATAATTAGTTCCATTTAACTGTTCATATTTTCATAATTAATAATCTTAAGAATACTTGGTTAAATGAAAATACTAGTTTTCCACCAGGAACTAATTATATACAGACACCCTGGGGTTATCGTATGGATAGGTTTAATGTCGCGCTTGACTTAAAAATAATTATGGACAATCTGCCGGTGGCTGTTATTGTAATAGATCAAAACAGGGTGATTATACTTGCAAATAAAATTGCCGCAGAATATGCAGATAAACTACCGGAAGAAATGATCGGTGCGCGCGGCGGTGAACCCTTCGACTGCGCGCATTCAAAAGAAGACATAAAAGGGTGCGGTTTTAGTGAATACTGTATAAAAAAGTGTTTTATGCACTCTACAGTATTAGACACTTTTAACGATAAAAAAGAAAGGAAAATGATAGAGGGGAGCCTTCCTTTTTTAAAAAAGACAGACGAAAGAAGTTTAAGAGTTTCCACAATACCTTTCTCAACAAATACAGAGTGTTTTTTACTTATCTGCATTGAAGATCTGACCGACCTGAAGGAAGCGCAAAAACAAAAGCTGGAAAAAGCAAAGCTGGAAACAGTCATTGAAACCGCCGGGGGGAATGTGTCACGAATTAAACCAGCCGCTCCAGGCTGCGCTGGGGTACACAGAGCTGCTTCTCAATAAAATCGACCGGCAGGCCGATTACAAAGAATCAATGCTATTTAAGCTGAAAGAGCAGATCTTGAGAATATCAATGATTGTCAACAATATATTGAATATAGATGAATATCGGACCAGGAATTATATAAATGATGAAAATATCATCGATATTGACAAAACCACTGTTTAGTACCCTTTGCTTTGCTTTTATAGCTCTGCTTTTTGTCCTGTTTCAGGGGTGCGGTAAAAGCGATTCTTATAAAGGAAGTTACAAAAAAGAGCGCGCCTATGAAGAAAAGGAATATGACGCGGATTACGCTGAAGATGAGTACGGCCTCTACGAATCGGATATCCCTGAACCCGCCCCTCTGATGGAAGGGCCTTCAAGCGAATCTGTGTCTGCCGGCGATAGTGCTGCGGCACATTATTCCGTGGAGTCTTCTTATACTCCGGATGCACCGGACTAGAGAAAGAGGATATATTCCGGTTACTGCAGCATCCGTGTTGACAGCGTGGAAAACCGGAAGGTCGAGATATTCTCGCTGGCAGAAGAAAGCGGCGGGTATGTTGAATCGGCGTTCTCCGGGATCATAGTCATCCGTGTACCGGTGGAAAAATTTGATGAGATGTTCGAAAGGGGCCTCGGGCTTGGTGAGGTCGTCCGCAAATCTGTCGAAACCTACGACGTAACAGAATATTTTCGGGACCTATCCGTACGGCTCGAAATCGCCGAAAAGACAAGGGACCGGCTGTATAAACTTCTCGAAAAAACTGACGACGTGGATGAACGTCTGGAACTATTAAGGGAGATAAGACGGCTAACCGATGAGATAGAGAGGATCAAACAGAACCTCGAGTTGATCAAAAAACAGATCTCTTTCTCCCGTATAACTATAGAGTTGATCCCCCGGCTCACCGGTCAAACCGAAGACAAAAACAGCATCCCCTTTGGGTGGATAAGAGAACTGGATCCTTTGTACGTCAGTCTGCCCCGGCTTAAGGGCAGGATCAGCATAGAGCTTGAGGATGATTTTGCTGTTTTTGTCAAAGAAGAATCTTTCAGGGCCCAGAGCCCGGAAGGGACAAGAATACGGGTAGGAACGACTCTCAATGAGCCGGAAGGTGACACGGTTTTCTGGCAGGAGGCGATTGCCTTTCATTTAAACAGCTTTTATAAAGAAACAGAAGTGCTTGACCTTGGTTGGGTCAGAGCAGTTCTGTTTACAAGTAAAGACACAAAGCCTTTTTATTATTTAACGGGCATAGCATCCGCTGACAGCGGCGCGTCAAAGAATAAAACATTATATGTCATTGAAATATTTTTTCCTGACACTGCCGCTCTGGAATTGAGACTGGATGGTATTAAAAAATCTCTTGAGGGGTTCGGCGCGCGATGATTCCTAAAACCATATTGCGGATGATGGTGGTATTGATTTTTCTTTCTTTCCCTGTTTCCCTCCCGGGTACCGAGAACTACCTTTCCCACAGTATAAATGCCGTGATCCTGGTTTCTGACGCCGGGC
>DRHN01000401.1 GCA_011049595.1 Spirochaetota bacterium
GAAGCACGCTCCCCGACCCTCACCGCCTCGGCTGCGTCCGCCAGGTCATTAAAGCTCAGCCTCTTCTCCTCAAGCGCGCTCTCCAGTACGCTCTTCTCCAAAAGCTCCATGTTCTCAAGCCCCGAAAACTCCAGCTCTGCCATCCCGTTAATGAGCTCGGCAAGCCCTCTGGTTTTCTCCTCTTTGCCCGTAAACCCTGTGACCACTAAAACCCCCTCGTCCCTGTCTCGAAGGTCCAGACTCATCTCCCGGATCAGGTTGGCAAGATGTTCACTCAATGACCTCCCCTCAACCGGGGGCTTAATCTCCTCTTCCCTCGCGTACTCTATCCTCTCCTGATACTCCAGCTTCATGTCAAGATCCCTCGCCACGGGCACTATCACCCTGTCTATAAATATCTCAAACGACTCCTTTACCCAATCCATCTTCCAACCCTGCATTGTGCTGCTTTTGTCGATCACAAAGGCCAGGTTCATCACAGGAAGTTCCTCAAAACCAATTTCCATGCCCTGTATCCCTATCTGTATGATCCCCTCCTGGCCCCAGGTCGACACCCGCCGGTGCACGTTGTAGAGTGTTACTCCCGCTTCACCCTCGGGTTCAGGGTAATTGTAGTCTTTGTAGCCGACAAAGGAGTCAATGTACACCTCCCCGGGTGGCACGATAACGCCTATCCCCGAAGGTGAATCTTCTTTAGAAAGAAACTCTGCCCTTTCAGGTGCTGCCTCTTCCTTTGCTTTACTTGCAGACATGATTATGGATGGATAAGGTACAACGAGGAGTAAAGTTATGATTTCTAACAATTTCTGTATGGCATACCTCCAGCGTATGATATTTATTCCTATGACCCGCGGTGTAAAAAACTCACACACCATCCTCCACAGGCAGGGTGATCGTCGCAACGGTCCCTTTCCACGGACCTGAGCTGAAAGTCAGGGTACCTTTATGTTTTTCGATTATACCTGTTGATATTGAAAGCCCGAGCCCTGTGCCTCCGGTTTTCCGCCTTGTGGTAAAAAATGGTTCCTTTATCCTGGCAAGCACTTCCCCGGGCATACCCTCGCCTTCATCGCTGACATCCAGCCTGACACAATTTTTTTCGCTATTCCATGATGTCCGGACAGATACGGCCCTGCTTTTTTCGGGCAGCGACTGGCAGGCATTTTGAAGCAGATTAAGCAGGACCTGCTCAATTTTTTGCGGGTTGCCCCTGATCCTCTGGGCAGGTTCTCCTCAAGCTGAACTGTAAAATTGTCTGTTGATTTCTTGATAAAGGATGTGGCAAGGACCACTGTGGATTGGACAGCGACGTTGATATCAACCGTGCTCATCGGATCGTCGGACTCATTTCTCGCGAAGGCTTTCATCTCCTTTACTATCATATCGATTTTCTGGGCGCAGTCCTTTATACGGGCGACAGCTTCGGGGAGTGTTTTTCTAAACTCGTCGTATTCAAGCCCCCCTATACGCAGATCTTCATCATCACTATAACAGTCATCGAGAACAGATAAAATGTCGGGGTAGGCTTTTGATATATACGCTACGCTTAACATGACAGCGTGATTGGGTGTATTGATCTCGTGCGCTACTCCTGCCGAAAGTTCACCCATAAACACAAGCCTGTCGGACTTCAAAAGCTGCTTTCCCTGTATTTTTACCTGATCTTTGACCTTGCTCTGCTCGGTAATGTCTCTAATGAGTATAGCTATCTTGGTTACATGGCCCTCTGAATCAAAAACAGGGCATATAACGGTATCTTCCATGATCCCCTGATGCCCGGACACAACGCGAAGTGCCCTTCCGGATTGAACTGCCTTCTCAACCGAAACTTTTTTGTCCTTGGCAGGATCAGGCCCAAGAAGGTCCCAGAGGTTTAAACCGATGATCTCTTCGATCGGTCTGCCGAACCCCCGCGCGGCGGTCCTGTTCAGGTTAAGTATTGATCCATCAGGGTCTATCAGGATGAGAGAATCTTTGAGCGCGTCAAGAAGAGACCTGGCCATCTCTTCGCTCCTGCGAAGCTCCTCTTCGACAGCATCATTCAGTATAATATTCTCTTTTGTCCTTATCACATAATTTGTCACCGTATGAGACAGTTCACCGCTTTTTATGAACTCTAACTCTTGAAGCAGGGATATTTTACCTGTACCCGCGTTGCCCTCGGCTTCGATATAAAACTTTCCGTTCTTCTCGAGTATAAGCAATCCTCTCTGTGCCCCGGAAACCTCTATCACGATCTTCATCATCTTTTCAAGGAGAGACCCGAGCAGGATCTCACCGGATATAACCCGGGACGCTTTCAGCACCATGGCCAGATCAAGCTCCTGGGACCTGATTTCCGCTGATTCAAACGTGAAGGGCACGGTTTCTGCCGCAGCTGTTCTCCCTTCATACGGGGTTGTGAGCAGGTTTTTGTATTTTTCCAGCAGGTCCCTCTCTTTTGCCCCGGCCCCCATTTTCTGTAGCAATAAAGAGCCCCTTTCAAGTAATCCGCGGCTGTCCTTCCCCGTTCTCTTGAAATATAAAACTTCGCGGCAAGCTCATTGGCAAGAGCCTCCTCCTGAACGTACCCGTTTTCCCTCGCCCCTTCGATCGCGAGGTCGTAGTATTTCATGGCTCTCAGATCTCTTCCCAGCATTCGCGCGCGCTCGGCTTCCACCATCTGCCATTTGTGAAGATAGTTCATCGGGGCGTGTTCAGCCCACTTTTCCATGATCCTGTGGTAAGATTCCACTTTTTTCATGCAGCGTTTCGGCTCGCGCTTTTTCTGCGCGGGAAAAACAGCAAGAAGAATGAGAGAATAGTAAAGGCTTAACCCGGTGCCGAATCCGAACTGCCCTCTGTTTTCATGATACTTTTCGATCTTCTGCAGGTTCTCAAGTGCTTTCCGGTGGTCTTCAAATAATTAGCACAGCATGGCTTTGAGAAAATATAAACCTATTATTGCATCCTTGTCATTTGACTCAATTAAATCCGGAAGCATTGTTTCTTCATTGAAACTTTCACCAATTAAGATAGTCCTTTCTTCGGATGCTCCCGTAAGGTTCGATGCTGTCTGCCTTATCAGTATGACGTTTCGCAGGGGGCTTTCCTGCTTCAGCTTCATCAAAATTTCGCCGTACTTGGCGGTCTCCTTTTCCAGGGTCTTCAGGTCAGTTCCTATAAAGAACAGATTGTGGCAGTAGAGACGGACAATAGAAGCTGCATTCAGCAAATCCCCTGTTTCCAACCCGGTTTGACAGGCTTCGAGAAGGGGATCGAGTGATTCTTTTAAATGGTGTCTCCATCTTTTTATCAAGCCGGAAAAAATTGAATATATCTTTGTATCAACTTTTTCAGAGTTGAATTTGTGAAACAGGTCCAGTGCGAATCTGTCATACCGGTACCCGGGCCCGATCTTTCCGAAAGACCCCAATATGAGGCCGTAAAGTGTATACGCGAAAGGGGAGAGGTACGAGTTGCCGTATTTAACGGATAGTATGACCATCTTGAACGCGATGCTGGGGAAGACGTTTCGTATTGATTTGTAAAGTGAAATTGTCACGCTCATCAGTATGCGCATTGCCGCGAGTTTAAGGGGGTCTGTCATTTGCGGCAGATTATACAGGTCGTCAGTGTTTTTGCGGTGCAGGACAAATCCGGTCCTCAGCATACCGAGCATGATCGGTATTTTACCTGTTTTCTTCGGTAAATAAATACCCAGCTGTTTCAGTATTTTTGAGGCCGCATCAATTGCTTCTTTGAACATGTTCTGAGCGTAACAGGTTTGAATTATTATTTCGTATACTCTAATCATGTCCAGCACTGTTCGGGCTTTTTTAAGGACAACACGGGTCAAACTTTCGGCACGTTTAAAGTCAGTGCTCATATAAGCGGCTTCAGCCCCTTCAATGTGCAGAGACAATGCCAGGTCATATTGATTTTGCCAGCTGTCCCCGGGAAGACTATCCATCCCCGCGGTGAAGTAGCTCAAAGCCGACTCGTACGCCACTGATGCTGTTTCTGGTTTGAAGAAAGCAGCGAATAAGCCGCCTGCTGGACCCGGTCATGCAGGAACTTGAAGGATATATCGGCACCCTGCAGAGTTTTTCCCTCCCTGAAGGGGCCATACCTGTAATAATCGTCTGAAGGTTGAACAAGGTTTTCGCTTAACGCTTCGCGAAGTTCACTCTCGGTTACCGTAACGGGCCTTTTATTTACGATCGCGAGCATTTCCAGGCTGAAACTATTTCCAATACAGGCCGCCAGCTTCAACACACTTTGCCCCGCGCTGGACAGTCTTTGGATCTTATTAGTCATAAGCATGGCTATGTTGTCTGTGATACCCGATCTTTTGATTTTAGTTGCGTCCCATTCCCAGCATCCGTCAATGTTGTCAAAATAAATGTGGCCTTCGGTGTAAAGTGTTTTAAGAAATTCGTTCACAAAAAAAGGGTTTCAGTCTGTTTTTTCATGTATTCCCGCACAAGAGACCTGACTTCCTTCTTTTTGCTGTTCAGAGTTTCAGAAACCATAAAACCTACATGCTCTTCGCTTAAAGGCCTTAAAGCTATTTCACAGATCCTGATGTTTGATTCCCTGGATTTTTCAAGCATCCTTCTCAGCGGATGTAGAGCGTCTACCTCGTTTTCCCTGTACGCGGCCATGAGAAGCATGTGTTTTATATCAGTACTTCCCGAAAGAATTTTCATGAGCTCGAAACTGGCAGGGTCAGCCCACTGGAGGTCATCAAGAAAGAGCACAAGCGGGTGCTCTTCCAGAGGGAGACAATATCCTCACTTTCCTTTAAAAGCTGACCGATAAGGTCTCTGAAAGCTTGTATAAATCCGCTGTAGAGAATGTCCCGTTTTAACCGTTCGAACTTCCCGGTGACAAAAAACCTGTTTTTTTGAGCGAAAGCTTTGTTGGCTTCCCGCATGAGTGATGTTTTTCCCACACCGGAGTACCCGGACGCCAGCCCCATGACTTTCCTGCCGCCGCAAACCTCGGTGAAGCATTCTTTCAACAAGGATAGCTCAGGCTCACGGCCGTAAAATCCCCTGGAAACCGTGAACACCGGGGACCTGTCGTCACCGCCGGGTTCAAAATAACCTATTTTCCCGGTGGCGTTCGACTCGGACAGGCACCTGTTTAGGTCAGCTTTTAAACCCCTCGCGCTCTGGTATCTCTCCTCAGCCGTTTTGTACAGAAGCTTCATGACAATCCTGGAAACTGTCTCGGGTATTCTGATATCTACCTCATGCGGAGGTACAGGCATCTTTGCTATGTGACTGTGGATGAGCTCCAGAGGGGCTTCGGCCTGAAAAGGAAGCTCCCCTGTCAGCATTTCATAGAATACGACACCGAGAGAATATAGATCGCTCCTGTTGTCCACCTCGCTGTTCGTTCTTCCGGTCTGCTCGGGTGACATGTACGCGAGGTTCCCCTCCAGCATGTTAGCAGGGGGTTTTTCTGAACTTTCTTTGGACATGATCGAAGATATCTCAAAATCCGTGATTTTCAGCTGGCCTGTGTCTGAATTGATGAGGATGTTACGGGGGTTTATGTTTTTATGTATGATCCTTTTTCCATGGATAGCCTCCAGGGCCGTGGAAATTTTGACGGCGGTGCCGAGAAACTGCTCCAGCTCCATTCTTTCCGATTCTATAAGGCGGGTTAACGGTTCGCCCCCAAAATCTTCAAGGATCAGGGCAGGCACACCGTCATGAGTCACTAGCTCATGAGGCCTGACGATCTCTTCTATTTCGAGGTCTTTGGTGATCGTGTATTCATGTTTTAAAATATCTGTTTCTTTTGAATCGCGGTATTCTTTTTTCAGTATTTTTATGAGCACAGGCTGCTGCCCGGGAATGCTGTTTTTTGAAACCCCGCGGAAGATGGTTTATTTCGCGTCTTCGTATATTTTCTTTTTTAATATGTAGCCTGCTGTTTCGGTCATGGTCTTTCCTTGACCTGAATCTTTGTAAACCAGGATTAACAAGCAGTTAGTTTTACTTGCGGTTATCAAAAATATGATAAAGCTGGAAAATTGTTTTTATGCTATAGCTCTTTATTCCGGATATTAATGGCAACTAAATAATAATTTTATCCAATATGATGATATTTGTAAAGCAATTAGTTATGCGCTTCTCAGTGCGCCTCAATGCTGTCAGCCTGTGTCGAAATCACTTACCGGGAAAAGGCCTGTAAATTGTGGTCAAAATGGGTACAGATTGGGAAATATCTCTTGATTTTTAATAGATGTTGTGCCAAATTAACTTATGGATCCTAATTTTAAAAAAAGGTTTAATACCATTTGCAGTAAAATGAAAAGTGTATTACCCGGGTCGTCCGTGTGGGAGCTTGACGACAGGTTTAATACTGTTGTTGCGGCGTTTGAGAGAAACAGCTCTGAAATAATATTTTCTGCTCTGAAAGCTTCATTTTCTCAGGAATGGAGCAAAAAAACTGTACGTAAGGCGCCTGCACATATAAAAAGTATAGCTGATTCTATTTCGGGTATAGAAACCGGGCAGATCGTTTTTACGACAAATGGCGGTGCCGATCCTGTGCTCTTTGCCGCTTGGTGGCCCTGGGGTGACGGGATAAATATTTCTCTCAGGATCGGGGTCTCGGACTCATCTCTGAATGAAGAGGATAAAAAAAATCATTTGGCAGAATGGCTTGAGTTAAACCTTTGAAATCTGAAACGTTTGGCAGGTGGTGCATCCGGAGACCGGTTTTGTGACCATACTGTGTAACTAACCCCGGCGGCAGAAAAAGAAGAGTTGCTGCCAGCTTGAAGTTCTTTGCTTTCAGGTGGTGGGTATTTTTTTAAATTTTTCCAAAGCTCATTTCTACGAGTGTAGTATGCAAATATTGTCATGTCAATAGGATGAAGGGAAAATTAAGGAAGCTGCCGGCCTTCTGTCGGGTATTTGAACCCCCACTGGTCCCGGATTTTGTCAATGATCTTGATTATTTCAAGCGACTCATCCAGAGGCATAACAGGACACTCGGTTTTTCCATCCCGGATACAATCCATTACAGCAAGCGCTTCGTACTCATAACCGTTGTATTTACCCAGCGGCATCTCGATCAAACGTGGTCCGGTGCCGTCGGTGTAGATCGTCATCGTGTGCGGTTTGTACCAGGGGTCATGCACCACGATCTTGCCTTTTGATCCGAAAAGTACCGCTTCTTTGACATCGTGTGCGATCATTGAAGCCGTGACAGTCGTTATCTGCCCTCCGCCGTGCCGCAGCACGTACGCGGACTGGTAATCCGCGCCGGTTTCACCGAATGATGGAAGCCCTGTCACCTCTTCGGGAGGGCCGAACAGCTTGTAAGCCCACGAGATCCCGTATGAGCCAAGATCAAGAAGCACCCCCCCGCCCAGCTTGACGTCGTAGAAACGGTTTTCAGGATCGGCCGGTGCGGTCGTTGTGAAATTGGCTATCAAGCCGCGAAGATCG
Source organism: Spirochaetota bacterium (assembly GCA_011049595.1). Lineage (GTDB taxonomy): Bacteria > Spirochaetota > B62-G9 > B62-G9 > DRHN01 > DRHN01. The sequence continues at coordinate 7,455 of DRHN01000401.1, forward strand.
CCGATGATGTTTTCTGCCAGAAGCTCACGGATACGAACGTGGATCGGGAAAAAGCGGGTCCACATGGCTTCCATTAAAAAAAGGCGCCTCGCACGGGCCAGTTCTATAAGGCTCTTTGCTTCTTTCGCGTTGATCGTTAATACTTTTTCACACAGAACGTGCTTTGAGCCCTCCAGACACATTGCAGCGTCTCTTAAGTGAAATACCCCGGGAGTCCCAATGTAGACAATATCGATTTCCGGGTCCGAGATGACATTTTCATACCCTTCGTACCGCTTTTTTATGTTGTAGGTATCCGCAAATTCATCAGCGGTTTTCCGGTTTCTCGAACCCACAGCTAAGAGCTGTGCGTGCCCTGGTATGTTGTTCAGTGCGGCGGCAAAACGTTTCGCGATCTTCCCTGTGCCGAGAATTGCCCATCGCATCCGCTTTTTCATGAAAGAGCCCCCTTTTGTGATTTTAGTATCTTTACATGTTATTTTTATAACTAATTAAAATATCACGGAATAACAAGCTTTTTAATTTATAAACCTGTATTAATCGGCGATCGATATAATATTTGAACCTGACTAAAAGTATAACGGCTGTGTTAATTAGTACTGGCGTTCAGAAGAGGGTCTATTACCGATAAACCATGATCGACCTGTAAGAATTTCTTGCAAAATAGCTCTATCCCAATTATATTAAAGCTTGAGGGCAAAATGAGAATTCCTTTATGGATATGGATAATTTTAGGGCTAACGGCAATAAGCTGGATCATTCCGGACGGTATACCCGGTGAAGAGTTTGCCCTCCCGGCAATAGCGATAGTCAGCCTTTTACTCCGCAGATTGTTCATGAAGAACAAGTATCAGCAGCAGTACCAGCAGTATCAGAAACAACAGGCCCAGGGCAGAGGCACAGCAGGGAGTCAGTCCCAGACCGGTCCACAGGGTTCAAGCTCATTTTACAACAGGTTCGGTGGGTGGGGTTCCGGTTTCCAGCAGGCTCAGCCTCAGCCTTCCACAATAAACCCCTATGAGCTGCTTGGAATTGACAAAGATGCTTCATCGGAAAAGATAAAAAAGGCTTACAGGGACAAGTTGAAAAAGTTCCATCCCGATGTTGTGGAAAATCTCAAACTTGGCCCTGAGTACAAAGAGATGTTCGAAGAAAAAACAAGAGAAATTCAAAAAGCTTTCGAGCTGCTGGGCGGTAAGTGATGTCTAAATCTTTCAAAAAACAAAAGGGCAGTAAAAATCTGGATATCGACGAGGCGATCCAGAAGCTAAAAAATCAGTATAGAGAATACTCGGAAGAGCACGGTACTAAAATATTCAACCTTCAGTCATTTGAAGAACGTTACCGAAACGCCCTGGCCAACAAGATTGACCTCAACACATTTCTGTTGGCCGAAATCGAAGTTTTCAAAGAGTTGAAAAAAAAGATCACAAAACCCGACGCTGAAGAGAAAAAAAACACTGCCCCTACCTACAGTGAATTAGCCGACAAAATAATCGAAGATAACATGGATAAGATCAAGGGATACCGCTTTATAGATTTTCATCCCGACGCAGAAGAAGAGACCAAGCATTTTCTTGGGGCTATCACCGAATTTTATTACGAGGTTTGGGGAAAAATAAATGAACTGATAAGGACACTGGGATTGAAGGGGACCGATGATGTGAGATTGAAGCTGGAGAACGATTTTACATTTTTTGCAATCCCGGCCCGCGGGTCTTATTCGATGGCTGTTGAGGATTATGTGCTGGCGCTTTCAAGAAAAAATCCTGCTGACAGCGATAAAGCTGCTGTTAATTTTATGAGGTTTGGGGGCATACTCCTTAATAATTGTTTGAGAGTTGTAAAGGAGGGTTTAAGCACCTTTGAGGCTATGCCCGAATCCGCTAACAAATTGAGGACTCTGGAGAGATATAAAGATATTCTCATAAAAATCATTGAAGATTTCAGAATGTCGGCAATCAGAGGTTATTGAGCTTAATGCGGCCGTCGTAAAGTGGTATTACCTCAGCCTTCCAAGCTGAAGTCGTGGGTTCGATTCCCATCGGCCGCTAATGATAATTCCTTGCTAAGTAAGGAGTTATAGAAATCGCCTGAGAGCTTGCGTTTTATCATTAATAACACTGTTAGAAAGGTGTTAGAAAAATTGATGAAAGGGGGCTTTTATGGAACGCAAATTCTATTTATTCAGGCGCGGGAAAGTTTTTTATTGTCAATTAAAAAACCCGGAGACCGGAAAACCTCTCCCACCGAAAAGCACCGGAGAACGGGACCGCACAAAAGCCGAATACGTCGCCTATCAGTGGCTGGTTGAAGGCGTACCGCAAGTAAAAACAGAGGATCACCGCAGCGTCAAGCACATATCCACGATTGATGAAATCCTGAGAGAGTTAAAAAAAATAGAGGATCTATCGGGACCGGACGTAAAACGATTTCTAAACTATTTCAAAAGCAAGAATTTTATCAGCACTTCCCGTATCGAAGGGGGTACAGAACAAACCCTTCTTGATTTTCTGTTGAATTTCTGGAACTTTGACGAAAGTCTGTATATAAAAGAAAAACTCTCCCACGGCCACAAAATTACTAAGGCGTACTGCCGGAATATGACGGGCCGCGTTCGGAAGTATTGGAAGCCCTTCAAGGACATTGTAAGAATGTCTGATAAATAGCCGGTCTGTTCCGATA
>DRHN01000402.1 GCA_011049595.1 Spirochaetota bacterium
GAGGCGGGGGCGCCACCGGATTGTGAAAGTTTTAGAAGTATAAAATTTATGGAGTGGTTGGTGTCTCTGATAGTGGATTGGAAATATGAAAAAACCGGTTATAAAATATAACCTCGAGATATCTCACGGCACTTCTTACGGCCTTGAGGAAGCCGCGGCACTACTGGAATGTCTAAAAGATAACGCGCCCAGCTGCGGGAAAAAGGTCAAGCAGTTTGAAGAAGAGTTCGCGGACTACTGCGGCGTGAGTTTCGCGCTCGCTGTCACATCGGCGACCGCAGGATTGTATCTAGCCGGGATAGCGGCCGGTATCGGACCCGGCGATGAAGTAATAACCACTCCCATCAGCTGGATAGCCACCTCTGCTGCGTTCGCCGCGCTTGGGGGCGTGGTCGTATTCGCCGATGTGGACCCCATCACACTCAATATAGACCCGCAAAAAATAAAGGAAAAAATCGGGGAAAAGACAAAAGCAATCGTACCTGTGCACCTTTACGGTCGCTGCTGCAGAATGGACCGGATAATGAAAATCGCTGATGAACACGGCCTGATAGTGATAGAGGATTGCGCCCACAACCCGGGAGGTGAGTATAAAGGGAAACGGTCCGGCTCCATGGGTCACATGGGTGTGTTCAGTTTTCACCAGCAGAAGAACATGTCGACTCTGGGGGAGGGCGGGATGGTAACGACCGCGGACAGGGTGCTGTTCGAGAAAGTCATTTCTTACAGGTCACTGTGCTGCCGCATTTACGGGGATAGCCAAAAATATTTATCTATCGATGAGGATGTTTACCCGATGAACAGAAAATACTGGTGGATGCATTTCGACGATACCGGATACAACTTCAGGATGACAGATGCCCAGGCAGCAGTCGGGATCGAGCAGTTGAAAAAGCTGGATGAAAATAATAGAAAAAGGCGTGTGCTTGCTGAGGCGCTTACAAGAAAGCTCGAGGGTATAAAGGGACTTTCTCTGCCAGGTGATGACCCGGAGGGAAATCACACGTTCCACCTGTATGTGATCCAGATCGAAGATGATTTTCCCGTGAATAAAACGGATTTTATGTGGGAACTTTATACCGTAAAAGGGATAAAAGCCTGGTCGCACTACATGCCTATCCATCTGACCGGGCCCTTTCGAAAACAGGGGCACAGTGAAGGGGAGTGCCCTGTTGCTGAAAACGCGTTCAATAAATATGTAACTTTACCCATTCATCCGGAGCTCACGATGGAAGCCATCGATTATATGGCTGAATGTGTAAGAGAGCTTGGAAAAGGGTGAGCAATTATATGATGGGAGTGCCGTCTTGAAAAAATCGAACGAGGTGCTGGATGCGCTGAAATCGGTAAAACTATATAATTGGTTCAAGGAACAGTACGGTTCGGGCAGTAAAACCGTGGAAAGGCAGGTAGAAAGGTATACCCGGATGGTCGAGGAATTTATTTCGGCGTATCCGGATAACGATCTAATAGATATTTTTGCATCACCAGGGCGGGTGGAAGTCGGGGGTAATCACACCGACCATAATGCGGGCAGAGTTCTCGCGGCTGCCGTTAATGTCGATATTATCGCGGCGGTTTCCAAAAATGACAGCGGCGTGGTGAGGATCAAATCCGGGGGGTTCGAGGAATTCTCTCTTGATATCCGGGAGCTTTCAGCAAAAGAGGATGAAAAATTTACCCCTGTCGCGCTGGTCAAAGGGGTATTCTCGAGAATGAAAGAGCTTGGTTACAGGATAGGGGGGCTTGATGCGTGTTTTTCGAGTACGATCCCTGTTGCGGCCGGTTTAAGTTCATCGGCCGCGTTTGAGGTGCTGATGGTAACTATCCTTAACCATCTTTACAACGGATGTAAAATAGATAGTGTGATCAGCGCGCGGATAGCCCAGTATTCGGAAAATGTGTTTTTCGGTAAACCCTGCGGCCTGATGGACCAGACCACATGCGCGGTAGGGGGATTTGTTACAATAGATTTTCAGGATTTTACAAAGCCGATTATAAAAAAGGTGGATTTTGATTTTGCCTCCAGCGGGTACACCATGGTGATCGTCGATACAGGGGGGCATCACGCGGACCTGAATAATGATTACACTGCCATCGAGAATGAGATGAAGGACACTGCCAGAGAGATGGGTGGCAAGGTGTTGAGAGAATTTACCATAGAAAATGTTGTTAACGGTGTTTCATCCATGAGGACGGCGATATCAGACCGGGCGATACTCCGCGCCTATCATTACTACAGGGACGACATCAGGGTTGTCGATCAGGTTAAAGCCCTGGAGCAGGATGATTTTGACACATTTTTACGGTTGATCATCGATTCCGGGTACAGTTCGTGGATGTACTGTCAGAACTGCTACACTTCGAAAGATGTCGAAGAGCAGGGATTATCTATTGCGCTTATGGTGAGTGAATATTTGCTGAACGGCCAGGGCGCCTGGCGTGTTCATGGGGGAGGTTTTGCCGGGACCATCCAGGCGTTCGTGCCCGGGGACCTTCTCAACAAATACACCGCTGAAATGGAGAAGATCTTTGGGGCAGGGTCGTGCTACCCGCTGATGGTGAGACCCGCGGGTGCTTCAATGATAGAGCTTTAACAACCGCAAATTTAATTAGGAGGATCAAATGCCAATAACGGAAAAAGAGTTTAAGATAGGATTGATGGTCACGGCGCTCCTGGAAGATAAATATAACAAAACAGGGCACATGAGAAAGGAAGCAGGAAGGGTGGCTAAACTGTACGAAGATAAGCTGAAAAAGTTCGGTAAAGTTGTGAACCCCGGATTTTTTGAATATGAAAATGAAGCTGTGCGGGTTGCATCTCAATTAAAAACTGAACAGGTGGATGTGATCATCGTTATCGAGCTTGCCTATCAGAAAGGCCTTATCCCGATGCGGGCGCTCCTGGATTTCGACTTGCCAATAATAGTGTGGAATACCCAGCTTGTTCAGGATTTCGGTGAGGATGCTGATTTTGACCTGATAATGGTCAACTCGGGTATGGCCGGTCTCCCGGAGTTAACGAGCTCTCTTTTGAGAGCAGGAAAGAATTTTTTTGTCGTATCAGGGAGTATTGACGACCAGGAGGCCCTGGATGAATTGAGTGATTACATCACCGCTGCAAGAGCTGTCGCGCGGCTGCGGAACACGAAGATCGGTATTATCGGGCATCCCTATGAAGGCATGACAGACCTGATGCAGGACAACTACGCAGTAATGGATTTGTTCGGCTGCACAACATGGCCTATTGACCATGATGAAGTGACCGAAGCGTTTGAAACGATCGGCGACAAAGAAGCGGTGTCTTTGATCGAAGAGGAAAAAAGCAGGGGCCGGAAAATTGAAGTAGATGGTGATATGATGAAGCGGTCGGCAAAACTGGCACTGGCCCTGGAACGGGTTGTAAAAAACAATTCACTCGATGCCGTTGCCGAGTTTGATCAGATTTGGCTGCCCGACCCGAAAATCGGAATAATCCCGTTTTACGGGACATCGAGGATGGTGGAAAACCACGTGCCCTTTACATGTGAGGCGGATATTTTAAGGGCCATTTCAATGCTTGTACTCGAAGAAGTCGCAGGCCACTCGACCTTTTTAGAGCATTACATCCTTGATTATAAAAGAGATCAGATGTTCAACTCTCATGATGGGCACGGGAACCCGGGGCTGGCAGATGAAAAGTCCGGCATCGATATTGTTCCGACAATATATTATAAAGGGGTAAACGGCTTCGGGGCATCGTTCAACTATTCATACAGGCCGGGTGATTTTACGCTGTTCTCGATCGGAAACATCGGTGAAGGCAGGTTCCGGTTTATAACTTCTGAGGGAAAGACCATGGAAATGAAGCCGCGCGATATCTCGGCCCCTCAAACCTTTTTTAAATGGGGCGGCGGAAGCATAAAGGAATTTTCCAAAAAATGGCTTCTTTCGGCCCCTTCGCATCATCATTCGGCTGCATACGGCAATTTAAACTCGGTCCTGAAAAAAACAGCCGATATGATGGAAATGGAACACATGGTGATTTGATCAGGGGTAAAACAATGAAAGCCGTCAAAGAAGGTGTGCACCGTCGGTTCGAAAATGACCGGGAGACAGCCGGCTATGCAGCACAGACGCTTCTCAATTTGCAGGAACGGGGCTTGGATGCTGTCCCCACTTCCAATTCGTCCATCCCTATCTGTTTCGCGATTTCTACCGCTTTCTCTATCAGCATGCTTCCTACACCTTTTCTTCTGTATTTTCCGGATACAATGAGTACAGTTATCAGGGCGGTCCCTCCCCTGTTCAGAAAAGTTTTATAGCAGATCATGGATAAAAAGCCTGCAGCTTTTCGGCCCTCCATCGCGATAATGTTGGAATAGATGGATGGTAAACTGCCCATTTCTTCAAGCATCGAATCGAAGTTTATGCTGTCCAGGTCATGTCGCCACTGCGTACTTTGCTGCAGCTCTTTTACAAGACCCTTTAATAAATCCAGGTCATCATGATATATTTCTCTTATTTTAATCATTTTGAGGAATCCTTTTTGACAACTATTTACGATTTTTTTAACAGGATCGGCGACTCGGAAATCACATCATATCATGCTCTAAAGATATGTCACCAACAATTGTAATGGTCCGGCAGAATATCTTAAAAACTTGATGATGTTTGGACAGCAAGTCGGGCTTTTGTAGACACCGCGGGCGCCTGCAGGCCGATAAGAACTGTCAGCACCAGTCCAGAAGATCCCTGTTCTTCGAAAAAAGATCCTTTAATCGTTCCCTGCTGATCACATAACCGCAGAGATTAACTGAAAGTTTCGGGCGTTTTGAATCGTTTGACATAACAAGAACATATTCACGGATGAATCCGCTTTTATTCAGGGTGGGTATCTTTACTACCAGCTCGATTTCGTTTCGGGAAGCAACTGTCATGGGAAACACAGCTTTTTCACCTGCAGTGTAAATGATTGCATCTTTGTGACGGAGTTCAACAATTAAATCGGTCTCTCCGGTGTTTTTTATCTTTACTTTCCCATGCAGAACTTCTTTTTCAAGAATAACACCAAGATCCTGCTTAAAATGATCCAGCTCTATTTTCGGCTGCGGCGGGCCTTCCACATCAGCCGAGATCAGGAGCTGTTTTAATGGTTGAGCCTGGTCGTTTGATTCGATATTTATATAGACATTAACTTTTTCAATGAAACCCTTACTGTCAAAATCTACTTTTATTTTTCCTTTTTTCCCGGGAGATATTTTTTTATCCGCAACATTGGCTGCTGTACAGCCGCAGGAAGTTCTGACATCTTTCAATACCAGGTCCAAATCACCGGTGTTGCTGAAGACAAAAAAATGTTTTACAATATCTCCCTGTTTTATTTTACCAAAATCCCAGCTGTCTTCTTTAAATTTTATTTCAGGGCCCCCGGCAGCCGGGGATGCGGCCTCTTGATCAAGCGTGGTCATGAGCATTATCTCCTTTGAAATTATAACCGTAGACGGAACCGGAGGCTAATGTTTTTTTTTAAAACGCAAGTCGAGAAGGTAGACCGCAACAAAGGGTGCAAGCCCTATGATCGCTCCCCAGCCTGCAGACTGCAATACCTTTAGTGGACCCATGGCCTCCATCATTGCTATAAACATTCCGGACAGCATACCGCTGAACATGCCCGGGAGCATGATCTCAAAATCCCCGAAGAAAAGCATAAACACGAGGCTGGCTGCTGCGGCGATCACAGAGCCGAGTACCATACCCGCTGCCATTGCGGGAACGGTCCTCCACGACTCAGTCACAAGAGCGCGGGAGACAACCCCGGCCGTTGACCCGATGATAACGTTGCTTATCATGTCACCGAAGATGAAGTAGATGCGCCACTTCATGCTGCTGTTCCCGTTAAATTTTGGATAAAAAAATGAGGCCTTTCAAGAGCCTGCAAGACAAATAGAGCAATTGTTTAATAAATCAAATATATAATTAGTTCCTGGTGCAACGCCGGGAGACCCGGCAACTTCGGGGAATCCGACGATGTCGGGCTTGCTCGAAGTAGCGCCATTGACTAATTAGCCGTTTTTTTCAGCAACAAACAATTTAAACACATCAAAAAACGCAAGATTTTTTTCATCGGTTATTTTCATACCTGCATTTACTACATTTTGCCTGGTGTCCCTGTTTATATTTATACCTGTTAAAAGTTTTGTGATCGGATTGTTTATGTGTTCGATTAGTGCTATCAGCGCATTTTTACTCAAAACATGTTCCATCATTATCAATTTTCCCGATGGCTTTAGCACCCTGCGTATTTCCTTTAGACCTTTTACCGGATCAGGAACAGAACAAAAAACACAGCTTGTTACAACATAATCGAAGGAATCATTTTCAAGATCGAGATTTTCCGCGTTCATTTGCTTCAGGGTGATATTAGCTCTGCCGGATTCTGCCAATCTTTCTTTGGCCCTCTGCAGCATTTTTTCCGATATATCGATCCCCAGTAATTTACAATTTTCATTATAGTATTTAATACTTTTCCCCGTTCCAATACCTATCTCAAGAATGTTGCCTTTCAAAGGAGAGATGAAATTCTTTCTCCAGCTGGAGAACCTTCTTTTTTCATTCCCGCTTGTAAGAAGATCATACAATCCGGCAATTCGGTCGTATTTTTTTTCCACTTTTGAACTTTGGTCCATTTTGTTTTTCCTTTTAATTATGAAAAGATTTTCTAATATTTACATGATCCTCCATTAATCTATCTCTGGTTTCGACAATAATCACGGATTTTCCTTTTCGTTTTATAAGTAGGGTGGTCCTATCAGAACAGGAGCATATACTTGAATATTAACAGGATCTATTGTACAATCAGCAGAGTTCAGGAACGACTATGAAAAAATATATTTTGTCCATAGACCAGGGGACAACAGGAAGCAGGGCTGTTGTGTATGATAAAAATGGCATACAGATTGCCGGTGCCTATCAGGAGTTTCCCCAATATTTCCCGAAACCCGGATGGGTGGAGCACGACCCCGAAGAGATATGGGAAAGCGTCAATAATACTGTCCAGGAAGTTCTTGGAAAAGTTCCGGATGGCTCTATCGCGGCGATAGGTATTACCAATCAGCGGGAGACAACGGTGGTCTGGGACAAAGATACCGGAGAACCGGTTTATAACGCGATCGTGTGGCAGTGCAGGAGGACTTCCAGCCGATGTGACCGGTTGAAGAAAAAAAAAGATGAAGTCGAACTGTTTAGAGAACGAACAGGGCTTCCCATTGACGCCTACTTTTCCGCGTCCAAGATAGAATGGATCTTAAAAAACACGGCCCACGCGATGTCAGGAGCAGAAAAGGGGAAACTTTTTTTTGGTACCACCGACACCTGGATCCTCTGGAAATTAACAGGCGGGTCGGTCCATGCGACCGATTACACAAATGTTTCCCGGACCATGCTTTTTAATATCAAAGAGAGGAAATGGGATGGGGAAATCCTAAAAAAGTTCGGGATCCCTCTGCAGATCATGCCCCGGGTTCTGAACTCGTCGGGGATATTCGGGAAAACAATAAAGACCGGTAAACTGCGGTCAGGTATCCCTATTTCCGGGATCGCCGGTGATCAGCAGGCCTCGCTGTTCGGGCAGGCGTGCTTTGACCCGGGGGCAATAAAAAATACTTACGGGACCGGGTGTTTTGTTCTGCTGAATACAGGTAAAAATTGTTGCGTTTCAGAACACGGGCTCATTACCACTTTGGGATGCGGGGAAGGCGGAGAGCCTGTATATGTCCTTGAGGGCTCTATTTTTATAGCCGGTGCGGCCGTGCAGTGGCTGCGTGACGGATTGAAGCTGCTGTCGTCTGCGTCTGAATCCGAGGAAATGGCGAGATCCGTAAAGGACACCTCGGGGGTTTATTTCGTTCCGTCCTTTGTCGGGCTTGGGGCGCCGTACTGGGACCCCGACGCGCGGGGCGGAATATTCGGGATAACACGTGGAACAACGGGCAGCCATTTAGTTCGCGCCGCCCTGGAGGCTATGTGCTATCAAACAAGGGATGTGCTTGAAGCGATGCGGAAAGATTCAGGCCTGGATATAAAAACTTTAAAAGTCGACGGGGGCGCCGCAGCGAACAATTTTCTCTGCCAGTTTCAGTCCGATATTCTTGGAATTAATGTGATCAGGTCCAGAGTGATCGAGAGCACTTCACTCGGGGCTGCCTACCTGGCCGGTCTCGCTGTCGGTTACTGGGAAGATTTAAAAGACATAAAGAAATGCTGGGAAAAAGACAGGGAATTCACGCCCGGATTACCAAAAGAGTCTGCCGAGAGGCTGTACAAAGGATGGTGTAACGCGGTTGAACGGACTCTATCATCCCCAGGTAGATAACAGGTGGGCCTGAAATCTTATGACAGCCCCTTTTCCAGTTGATAAAAACAACTTCCTCCGTTCTGAAAATATCGTTCAGATCAAGGAGGATCTCGGGACTTCGGCCCTCAAAACATCATTTTTTCTGGTAGACGTCATTGATTCTGAACATTACTGACACGTTCCCGTAGTATTCGTGAGTCCTTGCGCGCCGCTCGCCCAATTGCGTAGGATTGGCGTTAAGATAACGATAAGTCCACCTTCTGGCACCCCCGTCGATGCTTACGGTAAATTTCTCACCGATATTGATATTGACGCCTGTTGCCAGTCCGAGTGTGGATCCGAACGCCCCGTTATTATCGGTCAGCTGAAATAGATCCAGGAATGTGCCGGTTTTCGTGGCGGGTTCGGTAAAGAGGGTCAGACCTAATTGCGGTCCCAGCCAGAATCTGATCAGCCTGGTCCTTATTATTCCGAACCCGAAGGTGTTGTAAATTCCGAAACGGAGGGGTTCGGCGGTTGTGATATTTTGCAGAGTGTCATCACCCCAGTTCCATTTTTCAAAACCTATATTTAAACGGTAGTTGAATAATTGGTTTTTCGCCACTGCCGTATCAAGCACAAAACCAAGACCGGCCAGCATATGGCTCTCCTCGGTTGCCGCGGTTGGTTTCAGATCAGCATTCCTCACCCTGGCGTTTGATGCCTTTCCGAGACCTCCATATATCCCAATACCTACAGCCATTGCCTGTGTGGAAACAAGCATCAAAACGAGCAATAAAAGACCCACTAATGAAATAGTCTTCATCATTTTCTCCCTTTTTGTCTTAAAGTAAATAGCTGGCCATATTTTACACAAGTATAACATTAATAGGCTTTTTTACAACAAAAAATGTATTTTTTGTTGACAATTACTCTTAATGATAGGTTGTGTCAAAATTAATTGTGCTCCTGTTCAATATTTTTTTTGAATGGAAACAGGATCAATTTAAAAGTAAAGGGGCGCAATTACTACATCCGGCCGCTGTCACAGGCTACAAGAACGGAACTGTTGAAATCAATAACTGCACCGGGCTTTTAAAGTAAAATAGTTAAGGTTTTAAAAAATTCTATTAAATTATGCTATAATAATTTACTCTACTTGTAGGTTGGAATTCGTCGTATTTTGTTTTCAATTCATTCCGGCAAAGCGTTGTATAACCATGGAACGTCATTATGAAAAGAGTTACAGGGAGGATTATAGGATGAAGAATCTGATAGAAAGGCTGGCAGAGAATTTCAGGCAGTATGATGCGAAAATCAGTATACTATCAACAACACACCTTGGCGAACTGCGGGACCGTTTTCAAAAATTTGTTCTTTCGGGTAAAATAAGCGAGGTAGTGCATGATAAGTACATCAAGCGTTTTAAATTCGACATGCCGGAAGCACTCCCATCCGCTAAATCCATTATCATAATAGCAATACCGCAAAAAATATCCATCTTTACATTTCATGTGCAGGGAAAACCTTATGACGTGATATATCCCCCAACGTATCTATCAAGGGATGTAAGGATGAATTGCTTGAAAACTTTATCAATTTCGCCTGACATGAGCGATCACCATATTGTCCGGGCGACCTTGCCGCTTAAGCTGCTTGCAGCCAGCAGCGGTCTTGGTGTATACGGAAGGAACCAGTTAAGTTATACGGAAGGTATGGGGAGCTTTTGCAGGCTTGAGGCTTATTTTACAGACCAGCAGTTTGACGAATATGATTTGCAGGAGGTCGGGAAGCTGCCTGAGTGCGCCGAATGCTCGAGGTGCGTGAAAAGCTGCCCGGCAAAATGCATAAAAGGTGATGAATTTTATATTGAAGCTGAAAGGTGCTTGACCCATTTCAATGAGCATGAAGGTGAATTTCCGGAATGGATAAAGCCGAAGTTTCACAACGCGCTGGTTGGATGCATGATGTGCCAGAAAGTCTGCCCGCTGAACAAAACGCTGGCAAAGGAAAAAGAAAGATTGGATACCTTTTCGGATGAAGAGACAGACTTAATACTTAAAAAAGTCCCTCTTGAAGAATTACCTGAAAAGATGAGGTCCAGGCTGATAGATATGGAATTGGACGACTACTATCCCATGCTTGACAGGAATTTATCTGCTCTTATTAAATGAGTGTTCCTTACCACCGGGCATATTTACGAGTAGATAGGATCTATTAATATTGGCGATCGTTGTCTAAGGGCAGTCAATTTGAATAAATAAATTGCTGACGTCGGGTTAATGAATTATTTTCAATAGTACTATAACATGTAAGAGAATTGAGATGCAGACATTTGACCCCATAATAAAAAAGCCTGAACCGGATTTTTCTGAACTTACAGGGGTGTTGAAAGGCGAAATAAAACCGCTTAAAGTTTATCCCGTTGAACTTTCTGTAGATGAAGAGATTTTGAGTGAAATATCAGAAATGTTTCTAGGTAAAAAATGGGTAATAAAATCCCGTGAAACTCTCGAGGAGTACTATCGTCAGAAAGTCGATATCTATTTCAGGCTCGGGTATGACGGGGTTCTAGAAGGGATGTGGCGGGATTCCTGGATCAATCACCCGGCTTTGGGCTCCACCAAAACAGAGGATACTGCCGGAAAGCTTTCGAGAGGGCAGAGGGAATGGGCCAACGAGGGGGTCGGGATCATCGATTCCTGGGAATCCTTTGAAGCGTTCCCCTGGGATAAAATATCAGCTGATTATGAAGCTTATGAAATGATGGCGCGTCATCTGCCCGATGGAATGATGCTCTACGCATCATCGTCACTGTACGAGCATGTGCAGGAAATAATACTTGGATATAGAGGGATCTTTTATAAAATCTACGATGAGCCGGAGCTTGTTAAAGCAGTTTTTGACAGGTGGGGAGCCCTGGTTTTAGATTTTTATAAGAATATCGTAGACTTTGACAGTATAGGTGCGATCTGGCATGCCGATGATCTCGGGTACACGACCACAACCCATCTTTCACCGGAGCACTTCGAAGAATATGTGTTCCCGTGGATCCGGAAATACGCTTCCGTAACTCACGAACATGGGAAAATGTTCATGCTTCATGCGTGCGGGAATTTTTACAACAACGGGATAATCGAGACTTTGATAAACGATATCGGTGTCGATGTGATACATTCATTTCAGGATACTATTATTCCCATTCCCCAAGCCCTGGAAAAGTATGGGAGCAAAATCGCAATGATAGGGGGGGTCGATGTCGACAATTTGTGCAGGATGCACGATGTTCAATTGCGCGAGTATTGCCAAAATATTCTAGCCCAATGTATGCCGAAGAGGTTTGCGTTTGGATCGGGTAATACCGTAACAAATTATGTTCCTCTGGAAAACTATCTGATCATGCTGGATGAAGGAAGAAAGTGGAAAGGTTGAGAACCAACACATCGCTACCCTCTGTATTTCTGCCATCGGAGCACCTCCCGGACGGTGAACCGCTTGCCGGTCATGAGAATACCTATCCTGAAGATTTTCGTCGAAAGGAGTATCGATACCGATATTGTAGCAAGTAAAATAATTACTGAGAGGGTTATCTGCCATTTGGGCCGAGAAGGCCTAAAATTTCACCCGGACTCATGCTGAAAGAGACACTGTCTTGTTATATTGTGCCTTGACTCTGTATATAGGTAGTCCTATCATTTAATGAAGCACCCTGTGTTGAGTTTGCGGGTGCAGCAAAGGATTTGATTTTGTGATCCTGGATTTTCCATGAAAAAGAATATAAAAATCGTTATCCTGGGGATCGTTGTCAACACGATCCTTTTTGCTATAAAGCTGTTTGGGGGAATTTTTTCGGGCAGCCTGGCCCTGCTGTCAGACTCTTTTAACTCTTTGATGGATATTCTTGCTTCTTTCGCAATCTTTTTTGCCGTGAGGACCAGCACAAAAAAAGCCGATAAAGACCATCCTTTCGGGCACAACAGGGCAGAGCCTATTGCAGGTTTGATCGTTGCGATATTTGCGGCGATTCTGGGATTTGAAGTGATAAAGAACGCGTTCCAGGGCTTTTTTGAGCCGAGAGACCTTAAAATAAATATGCTGATATTTGTGATCGTGATCTTCAGTATCGTGTCAAAGGTTTTTATGTATATTGTATTTCGCAGAGAGGGGAATAAGAGCAACAGCCCCGCGCTGCTGGCCTCCTCTGTAGATTACAGAAATGACATTCTTGTTTCAATTTCGGTGCTTATGGGAAATTTTTTCGGTTATATCGGCTATCCTATATTCGATAACATAGTTGCGTTTTGTATCGGCCTGTTTATAGTGTACTCGGGTTTTAAAATAGGCCTCCAGAATGTTGATTTTCTGATGGGGAAAGTGCCCGGCAAGGACATAATGAGCAGGCTGAAGGAAATGGCCCTTTCGATCGATGGTGTGAAAAATTTGAATGATGTAAGGGCCCATTTTCTTGGCACATTTATTCAGGTGGAGGTCCATATTGAAGTTGATAAAAAATTAAAAACTACAAAATCCCACGAAATAGCGGAGGCGGTACAGAACCTGCTTCAGGAGGAGGAGATAGTGGACTACGCCTTCGTCCACGTCGACCCTGTTTAAATGTATTTTTGAAGCGACTCCCTTACAAATAGTCTGGAAATAATCTGGACATATATTTTGTTTCATTGTAAGATGGGGAAACCTATTTTAAATTTCAAGCAGAGGAGACTGTTTTGAAAACAAAAATTGTTTTAGTCGGGTCCGGTAGTCAATTTACCGAATCTTTTCTTCAGGAGATTTTTAAGTACAAGGACTTTAAAGGCTGCACATTGTCTCTTGTAGACAGAAAACCGGAAAGGCTCAAACAGGAGATGAAACTGGCCGGCGCTTTGAACAACGCTGTAGACTGGGGCATTAGTATAGAAGGCACCGGTGACAGGAGGGAAGCATTAGAAGGTGCAAATATTGTTTATATCTTTGCCGCTGTTAATCAGGCAGAAGCCTGGCCTAAAGAGTATGAATTCGCAAAAAAATATGGATATACCACACTTGAAGGCTATACAAACGGCCCTGCAAGTATAAGTACATCCATAAGACATGTGCCGCTGGTACTGGATATTTGCAAGGACATGGAGGAAATTTGCCCGGATGCGTGGATGATATTATGCAACAACCCGATACCGAAAATACAGGCAGCCGTTGAGAGACATTCAAAAATTAGATGCGTGGGTTACTGCAATGGTCATGAATTGATCGAGATGGCTTTAGAGCAGCTGCTTGAAAAAACCGAAAGTATTGAAAAAGAGGACCTGGCTGCGGGTCTGGTCGAAAGGGAATTTATGGTCCCGAAAGGCAATGTTATTCTAACCCTTGCCGGTGTCAATCATTTTCAGTGGATAATAAACCTGAGGGACACAATAACCGGAGAGGACCTGTATCCGCTTTTGAAAAAACAGATCGAGATACCGGATAAAATTCCTAACGACTATGCCTTTTCCGCTGAAATGACAAGATTGTTCGGGTTGTTTCCCTCTCCCGGTGACATACACATCATGGATATTACCTGGTTTGCCGACAAAAAGGATCAGGAGAGTTATAATGTTCACCCTTTCAACCCGGGTGACTGGTTCGGCATGAGGCAGGCAGGGGATTGGGAGAAGATTTCCAATGAATATCTCGAGCCGGCTGCAGCGAAAAAATTTATCGGTGAAAGAAGAACCGGGTGGATGTATCTGCAGATTGCGAGGTTTTTAATGAAGGGAGACAAGGAATATTTTCCGGCATTAAACCTCAAAAACAACGGCGCTATAAGCAATCTATCAGATGATGTTGTTGTAGAAGTACCTGCATTGATAGGCGGTGATCAGATCGAGCCGGTAAACGTGGGGCCGCTGCCTGATGCCATAGCAGCAATGTGTGAATTTTGGGGAAGATTGACAAATATAATTGCAGATGGCGCTGCAGAAGGGTCAAAGGAAAAATTACTTCAGGCTATGCTTATGGACCCGTTCACCAGGGACATGAACACGGCTGAAAAATTACTTGATGAAATGATCGAGTACAATAAAAAGTACGACACAAGATTTAGTTAATAATTAGTTCCTGATAAATAATTAGTAATTTCAATTTAACAAAGAGTTCTTAAGATTATTAATTATGAAGGTATAAAGAGTTAAATAGAACTAATTGGATATTACGAAAAAAAATGCGGAAATTAGAGGGATGAAGCAGTTGCAATTCTGTAACCGGAAACTTTGTTAGTACGGTATTTATGTTTTTTGATGTTTTGAACATCAATTGCTATTTTACCCACAACCACATAATTGTCGCCCGAGTCCCCGCTGACAATAAACCTGACCTCATTGATCAGATCCGGTTCGATGTCATTTATTCCCAATACTGCTGTTATAGGGTCTTCCAGTTCCAAAAGATCGATCTTGTTTCTCGCATCAGAAACGGTTTCCCAGACAACCCCGTCACCCGTTGCTTCGATTTTTGTAATAGTAATATTTACCTCAAGCATCTTCGGGTCATAGGAAGACAGCCCTTTTAACACTATTTTGATAGTTCCGGTATCGTAGTAATTTACATCGCCATCATTAAGGGAATTTGTGACAGTACACCCGTTTATGAGGTATATAATGGCTGTTATAAGAAAAGTAGCTGGAATTGTAAAGTACTTTTTTTTCATAATTCAATACCTAAAACACAGTAATTCGGTCTTATCAATAAAAAAAATTGAACAGGAACCTTATCTGTTCAAAAGAACTAGATAAAACTACATATTCGATTCCTTTTGTTGATAATATTTTTTATACCTTTTACCCCTCTTCACTTACAATATAGCCCATTTTCAAAAAAACCCAAGGTGAAAATTATTATTTTTTAAAATATTTAGTTGTAATTGAACATTTTTCTATTTCTGGTTCCAGGATATCTGAAAATAGCTTTTTATTCATTTACACTTAACTATTAATATTGAATTAGACTTTCCGTTTATAATAAAACACAGTGAAATACGCGTTTTAAAAGCGTTAAAAATAGCTCGGGATTTGATATGATTAAGAAATAAGATTGTAATCGGAAAAGCATTTTGTGAAATTCCGGTTTTTCTCAGGATTGGTATTAATCCGCGTGTGAAATAAAAAGTATTTAAAAGATAATTGTCAGCAACGTCCCCAGGCATTATTTTACATAAGTAGTTCCTGGTGGTTAAAGCCGGAAAGCCCGGCATCGTCGGGTTCCCCGAAGTTGCCGGGTCTCCCGGCGTGGCACCAAGGAATAATTATACAAAAAATTTTAGAGAGGAAAGGGTAGAGGTTTTGTGCCGAAAGGTTCGAGGCATAAAACCCGGGAGAAAATGTCAAAATCTTCAGAAAATCTACAGGCGGCTTTTGCCGGGGAATCGCAGGCAAACCGAAAGTATCTTGCTTTTTCAAAAAAGGCTGACGAGGAGGGGTATCCTCAGGCAGCCATGCTTTTTAGAGCGGCGGCAGAAGCGGAAACGGTCCACGCGCATGCACATCTTAAAGTAATGGAAGGAATTAAAAGCACCAGGGAAAACCTCGAGGCAGCGATAAGCGGGGAGACTTACGAGTTCAAGGAAATGTATCCCGGGATGATAAAAGATGCAAATAGTGACGATAACAAAGGTGCTGAGAGAAGTTTTGACAACGCCAGCAAAGTTGAAGAGATCCATGCTGCGCTTTACCGCAATGTGCTTGAGAATCTCGGTAAAAATGAAAGTGTTGTCTATTATGTTTGCCAAATATGCGGGAATACGGTCGGAAATGAAGCTCCCGGGTCCTGTCTGATTTGCGGGGCACCTGAAAATAAGTTCAAAAAGATCGAATAGGATGTTTGCCGGGACCTTCCCCGGCAGAATATTCCTTTGTTTTAATGGGTAGGCGTTTTTCAAAAAGTTGTCTTGATCCCTATATTTATCTTTAAAAGACTAAATACGGGGTATCACTTTTTTATAAGGAAGTGAGAAATGAAAGACAAGATCTGTCTTGTAACGGGAGGAAACTCGGGTGTAGGAAAGGCCATTGCGTCCGGGCTTGCAAAGCTAGGCGCAAAAGTTGTCATTCTTTGCCGTGACAGCAGGAGAGGTTCTCTTGCTGTTGAAGAGATAAGATCAAAAAGCGGAAACAATAATGTCGATCTTGCTTTGGCTGATCTTTCTGATAAAAGCTCGATCAGGGAGTTTGTTGAATATTTTAAACAGAAATATGACAGTCTCCATGTATTATCGAACAACGCTGCGGCTTTCCCGATGAAGCGGGAGGAAACCGTTGACGGCATCGAAAAGATCTTTGCAGTAACTTATCTGGGACACTTCCTGCTGACAAACCTGCTTCTGGACATGCTGAAGAAGAGCGCTCCTGCAAGGATCCTTACGGTTACCGGCGGTCCGGGAATTTTACAAAAACTCAGTATCAACTTTGAGGACATTCAATTTAATAATAAGTTTAACCCTTATAAAGCCGCTCTGCAGACGGCGTTCGTGAAGGCGGTTTTTACTTTCGAACTGGCTCAGAGGTTGAGGGGCACGGGTGTCACCGCGAACACTTTTTTCCCAGGTCTAGTTAAATCGAACCTGACAAAGGATTTCCCGTGGTACATGAAGCCTTTTATTAAATTTTCGGAGTTTTTTTTCGGCGAGCAAAGTAAAACCGGGGTCTTTCTTGCATCTTCACCTGAGGTCGAAGCGACCACAGGTAAGTTTTTTAAAAACATGAAACCCGTTAACTTTAAGGCGAGGCACTATGACAGGAATACAGGAAAAGATCTATGGGAGCTGAGTGAGAGACTGTGCGGAATGTCCTGATGTAAGC
>DRHN01000403.1 GCA_011049595.1 Spirochaetota bacterium
CCTGTGGGTGATGGGGTTGTCGACAACCGGAAGCTGGCGCAATTGTTAAAGGACAGCGGCTATGAAGGATTTCTGGCTGTGGAAATAGATTTTTTGCACCCTGACTACAAAAACAATGAGGACAAAGCGGTGGCGGACAGTGTCAGGGAGCTTAAAAGGATAGCAAAGGCTGTTGAAGGATAGAAATAAGCAGTTTCTACTTAATAAAGGATTTTTTCAAACACCGTAATAGAAGAGGTGCTGTTTGTGTCTAAAAAGGGCTTGGCCGGCTTTTTGGGTATAACTGCCGGGAACAAAAATTACGGGCTGTACCTTGCTCTTGTTTTTCTGCTATTTGTCGCGTTTCTGATAAATCTCTTTTTAAAAGTCAATTTCTTCAAAATCAGCAACCTTTTCAATGTGGCCCGCTCTTTTTCAATTCTTGGTGTAGTCTCCCTCGGGCAGACGGCTGTGATTATATCCGGGGGGCTTGACTTATCGGTAGGCTCGGTTATTTCGACCTCGGATGTACTCGCCGCTACGGTCATGGACGGTCTCAACAGCCGCGTGCTGCAGGTGAGCTTGCTTTGCATCGCGATGGGAGGCTTTGTGGGAATGTTCAACGGCTACCTTGTGACAAAAAGGGGTGTGCCTCCCTTTATTGCCACCCTCGGTACTTCAACAATACTAAGAGGGACAAGGCTCATTTTTACCAAGGGCAGCCCAAAGGGAAATATTCCGGAAGCCCTCAGGTATATCGGCATCGGCTCGATCTATAAAATACCTGCCATTCTTTTCCTGTTCATCGCGGTCGCGGTACTATTCTCGGTAATACTCAACAAGACGTTGTATGGAAGGAGGCTGTATGTCACAGGCAGTAACTACACCGCCTCGAAACTGTGTGGGGTAAATGCAGATCTGGTGATCATGGTGGCGTACGCGCTCTCCAGTGCGTACGCCGCGCTGGCAGGTCTCATGCTTGCGGCATACACCGGCACAGCGGACAACTGGGTCGGCGAGTGGTACGACCTGGACTCAATAGCTGCGGTAGTCCTCGGGGGCGCGATCATTGGGGGAGGGGTAGGCAATGTTTCCGGGACAGTTATGGGAGTTCTGATAATGATAATCCTGGTCAATTTGTCTTTACTTGCAAACCTGCCCATTCAGAGCCAGATGCTGGTGAAGGGTGTTGTTGTTGTCGGCGCAGTGTGGATCAACAACAAAAGGATACAGTGGAAGACACAAGGGTAAATGGTTTTTAAGGATTAGGAGGAGCAGGTAAAAATCATTCTGGGAAGGTAATCCAGAAAAAAAATAATTTAAACAGGAGGTGTAAAGATGAAAAAGTTTTTGAAAGTAATGCTTGTTTGTGTGATGGTGCTTTTTGCGTTTACACTTGTATTCGGAACAAGCAAGAAAGATGAAAAGGAAGGGATCGTCATCGGCTTCAGCAACGCATCCGTGTCGAACTCCTGGAGGGTCTTCATGGTGGCGAATTACGAACATGAGGTAACCCTTCATCCGGAAATAGCAGCGAGTTACTACACCGATGCCGACGACAAGCCGGAAAAGCAGATCGCTGACGTGGACGACCTGCTCGTAAAAGGGATAGACGTGCTTATAATTTCCCCAGCGGTTCAGGATGCGGTAAACCCGGCGGTTGAAAAGGCTTTCGATATGGGCATTCCTGTGATCGTGTTCGACAGGAAAGTGACCACTGACAAGTATACCACCTTTATCGAAACAAGCAATTACGAGATGGGTAAAGCGCAGGGAGAGTGGCTTGCCAAAGAGCTGAACGGCAAGGGTAAGATAGTGGCCTTCAGCGGTGTTGCAGGCTCGGGTCCCGCGGAAGACAGATGGAAAGGTGCCCAGGATGCGTTCAGTAAATATCCCGGAATAGAGATCCTGGGTCAGCAGTACACGGATTGGTCTCCCCCAAAGGCGAAAGGCGTTATGGAAGCCTTTATCCAGCAGTTCTCTCAGATCGACGGTATCTGGGCGGATTCCGGGCTTATGTCGTGGCCGGCCCTCGAGGCATTGAAAGAAGCGGGAAGGCCTCTGGTGCCCTCAACCGGCGAACAGCTCAACGCTTACGCGAAATTTGTTGTAAAGAACAATTTAAGAGGTTTTATCTACCCGTTTCCGGCCTGGATGTCGAGAATTGCTGTACAATACGCCATCAAGGCTGCACAGGGAGAGAAACTTCCCAAGTACATTGAGATTCCGGTTGACCCGATAGGGCCTGATGAAATTGCGGACTACGTGCAGATGGATAAATCGGATTTCTGGTGGGTTGGCGACGATCAGATGCCGGAGGAGTTTCTGCCGAGCTTTGATTAATTTAGAAATTGCACGTTAATTTGAACAATCCGGAAAATATTCAATCACAGTAGAAAAATAATCACTAAATTGCCTGGCAGCAGAGGGTTTCACCGTTTGATGCCAGGCAGTATTAACTTGTCAGGGTCTGTAATTGATATGAATATTTTAGAGCTCAAAAACATCACAAAGATGTTTCCAGGTGTCAAAGCCCTTGACGATGTCACGTTTACATGCAGGCAGGGAGAGGTCCACGCGGTCGTCGGGGAAAACGGGGCCGGAAAATCGACACTGATGAAGATCCTGTCAGGTGTTTATCAGCCGACAGGTGGAGAAATATTTTTAAACAGC
>DRHN01000404.1 GCA_011049595.1 Spirochaetota bacterium
AGATACATCCCGGAGATAAATTCACAAAACAGAAATGTATTCGAGGCGGCAAAAAGGATAGCGATAAACACTCCAATTCAGGGTACCGCGGCCGATCTGATCAAAAAGGCGATGGTCACTATTGATAAAGAACTGGAAAAACGGGATTTAAAAAGTAGAATGCTCATTCAGGTTCACGATGAGCTTGTGTTTGAGTCCCCCCCTGAAGAGAGTGAAACCCTGATTGGGATCGTGATCGACAAAATGGAAAATGCGATTGTTTTTGATGTGCCGCTGAAAGTAAATATATCCACCGGGAAAAACTGGGAAGAGGCCCATTGAGATGACCATCGGGATCACAGGCCGGTACTGTGCCGGTAAGAGTATAGCCAGCTCGGTTTTTGAAGAAAACGGTTTTACTGTTATCAATGTTGACGGTGTAGGTCACGAAGCTCTCGAAGTAAAGAAGGTTGAAATTACCCGCGTTTTCGGAAATGAAATCCTCTCAGCGGGCCGTGTCGACAGAAAGAAGCTGGGGGGTAAGGTGTTTAAAAGCCCTGCTGAAAAAGAAAAACTGGAGTCAATTGTTCATCCCTGGATGGTCGGCAGGGTCAAAACAATGGCCCGAAAGCAAAAGGACACGGTAATCAATGCCGCTCTTCTCATTGAAATGGGTCTTTACAGGATGTGTGATTTTGTGATGGCGGTGGACATAGGTGATGCGACAGCCCTCGAGCGCGGCATGTCACGAGACTGCCTTTCAAAGGAGGAAGCAGCACGGAGAATCAGGGCGCAAATCCCTTTAAAGGAGAAATTGGATTTTGTCGATAAGGTAATTGACAACAATGGCGACATAAAAGATTTTAAAAAGAGGGTTGAACAGATTATTAAGACCATCCGGTCGAAGGTCTGAGTTATGGACGACGATAGGAGAAGAAGTAAGGAATACTACCAGGTTACCCTTGATACAGGCAGGATCTTCTGGATCGCTTTTTTTATCGGTGTTGCTATCATAGCGATATTTATTTTCGGTTTCTATGCCGGCGGAGGCAAAGTCTTGAGGGGCCTTCTTACTTCTGATAAATCGGAATTATTGATAGATGAAGTCACAATTGAGGAAAAAGAGAGAGGAGAAAAGCTCTCCCTTATAGATGTGCTTGAGGAGGACCTCGAAGCGGAGACCCGTTTTTTGGACGTGGACAGTAGAGGGCCAACTGCCGAAAGAGCTGAAAAAAAGCTGGATACCGGGAAGGTTTCATCAAAACTCCGGTCCATAGAGGAGGCATTTAAAAAATCTTACGAAGAACTCGAACCCGATGGACTGCTCGTTCATGAGGATCCTGTCAGCGCGGAAAAGATCACCTATGTGGAGCAGGGAGATTATTTTATACAGGTCGCCTCATTTGTGGAAAAACCCAACGCGGACAATTTAGCGGAGAGCCTGAAGGAAAAGATGTACAAAGTTGTTATAGAGGAAAAAGTGATCGAAGAAAAAACATTTTATAGGGTCAGAGTTGGGCCCTTCAGCACCGAAGGAATAGCGACAAATACAATGAAGACGATGAAAAACCTTTTTAATCTAAAAGACCCCTTTGTTATTAAGAAAAATTCCTGATACATACAAGCTGTACTCACGATAAGTATCAACATTCCAATGCCCCCGATTTTTGTACCCCTCATTCTTGACAAAGAACAGATTCAGAGTTAGTTTCAATTTAGCATACAGACGGAATGGAAGGTAATAATATATTAATGGAGAAAAATAAAAATATCGAGATAAAAAACCTCCGAAAGCCCTCCTGGTTGTTAAAGGGGATCGAGCACACTGAAGAGAAAAACGAGGTGAATCGGATACTTAAAAAACTCGACCTCAACACAGTTTGCAAAAGCGCGCGCTGCCCGAACCTTTCTGACTGCTTTCATCATAAGAGGGCAACATTTTTGATCCTGGGAGACCGCTGCACGCGAAAGTGCGCTTTTTGTTCGATGGAAAAGGCAAAGCCGGGAGGGTTGGTTTCTCCGGGTAAAGATGAACCTGAAAGGATATTCCGGGCTGTAAAAGCCCTTGGCCTCGAATATGTTGTTATCACCTCGGTGACAAGGGATGATCTAAGCGATGGGGGGGCGTGGGCTTTTGCGCTCACCATTAACAAATTGAGAGAGATACGCCCTGATGTTCAGATCGAAGTGCTGACTCCTGATTTTCAGGGTAACGAGCTTGCTGTGGCTGCAGTCGCCCAAGCCGGGCCTGATGTGTACAACCACAATATTGAGACCGTCCCCCGGTTGTATGAAAAAATAAGGCCGGGCGCTGACTATAAAAGATCACTGGACCTTTTGGCCTATGTAAATAAAAATTATTCAGAAATTTTTCTTAAATCCGGTTTTATGCTGGGAATGGGTGAAACAAAAGATGAGGTTCTTAAAGTGCTTTATGATCTAAAAGAGTCCGGATGCAGTGCGGTGACAGTAGGCCAGTATTTGAGGCCCGGACACTGGAATATCCCGGTCCAGGAATATGTTCCACCCGGCACTTTTAAATATTATGAGCAGGAGGCTAAAAAGATAGGTTTTCTGTATGTCGCCTCAGGGCCTTATGTCAGAAGCTCGTATATGGCCCACGAAGTTTACCATGAAATGGTTAAAAAAATTTAAATTGAGTATTGACAGAGTATTGTATATCGTCCTATACTTATAAGAAAGGTGGAAAATTAAAAGTACTAAAAAATTATAAGCAACTGACCGATAAAGTATGAGTAGGCAAATATAAATTTTTCAGCGAAGACTTCAGGTTTGTTTGCGGGTAATTGGTTCTTTTTTTCGGTGGAATAGTTCGAAGCGGTATTGAAAAATCCTGATACGGAACCGCTCATATCTTCAGAAAGGAGCAATATGATGAAGCTTAGATACTTCGCCATTTACATTTTCGTGCTGTTATTTTTATTCCCGGTATTTCTTGATGCCCAGAGCTTTAATGAAATGAGGGAAAGC
The DNA here is from genome assembly GCA_011049595.1 of Spirochaetota bacterium. Taxonomy (GTDB): domain Bacteria; phylum Spirochaetota; class B62-G9; order B62-G9; family DRHN01; genus DRHN01. The sequence goes on from DRHN01000404.1 coordinate 2,971, forward strand.
GGTTTTAAAATGGAGCATATCGTATCTGTAATTATTGAGGATTTTGAGACCAATGACAAAGGCTGGGCCGTTTCCGGTTCCCGTTTCAAGACGGGCTCCTTTCCACTGTTAAAACCTGGAATAGAAGGCAGGCCGGTAGCTCTTAAAGGCGCGGCTTTTCCCGAGGAGGAGAACAGGTACATCTTCGGTGTAAGGTCAGTGTTTTCAAGAAAAGGATACAACAAGGTGTGGCTGTATCCGAAGGACGAAATAGTGATCCCGGGAAGGGTGAAGAAACTGGATATCTGGGTGTGGGGGGGGAATTATTACTACAACCTCGAGGCACATGTCAGGGACTATCGTGGTATACTTCACAAACTTCCACTGGGTAGTCTTCATTTCATTGGGTGGAAAAACCTGAGTGTC
>DRHN01000405.1 GCA_011049595.1 Spirochaetota bacterium
ACCCAGCGGTAAAGGCATGCATAATAATCCACACAATTTCTGCAATCAGGTGATTTGGTTTCAAACTCTTCAGGTGCGCACATTTTATTGCCGCTTTTGTCATAAGCCTTTCTTAAAAATGCCAGCAGTGATTGCTCCGACGGATCGAGTGACCCCCCCCGCTCCAGCTTGCCTTTTACTTCAATCGCTTTCTGTGTGATCCTTTCCTGTTTTCCGGACAACACGACTATCTTCTTTTTGTGTGCTGCTTCTTTTACTCTTCTGCGGATTTTAGATTTCCCTCCACCCTGTTTACCCCTTATTCTGGCCAGATAATACATATACCCGAAAAAAAGACCCGTCAGATGTGTGAAATACGCTACCCCGGTTCTTGCACCGGTCACCAGCATAATAAGATTTATTCCTCCGAAAATAATCGTAGCGTATTTCGCCTTCACCGGAACGATGAAAAATAAAAGCAAAACCGCCTCCGGGAACACCAGGCCGAACGCGAGTATAATACCGAATATTGCCCCTGACGCACCTATCGTGGGTATAAACGGGTTGCTCATCATGTTCCACACAAAGGTCACTATCCCGGCGCAGGTACCGGTTACTAAATAAAAGCTCAAAAACTCCTTCCATCCCCACCTTTCCTCGAGAGGCCTCCCAAAAAGAAGAAGAGCATACATGTTGAAAAAAAGGTGCATCAACCCCCCGTGTAAAAACATATAAGTGAAGAACTGCCACACCCAGCCATTGGACCTGATCATCGCCGGGAAAAGAGAGAACAGCGTTGTGAACAAACCGTAACGGTTTATAGCTGCAGCCGTACCGGCTTTACCCTTCAGGACAAGATTGTTTAAAAATCTTTCAGGTACTGGAAAATACCTGAATTGCATGATAAAGAATATTATTACATTTATTATAATAATAGTAATTACAATACTCTTAATGTCAAAGCGCGCTCTTTTCAATTTTCTTTCCTGTGGATAAATTGTTGATAATTTTGCAATTTCCAGCAAGCAGTAATAAAAACAGAAATCCTTTTATAATATGACTTTAAAAAACAGGTTTACACAGCCCTGGCCATACACTTTCCGCTATTTCTACTAAATAGTAACCATATATACTCAACAATGTCAATAATTAATCGTAATATATTTTATCTTTATTAGAGAGAAGCAATTACATAATTACTTAAAAAATCCTATGTTATAATAAATATCAGTTTTAATACTTGACATTGTGGATAACTTGTTTATTAAATGGGGATAGAGCTGTAGCCCTTGATCCTCTGAAGTTTAATCAAGCTGAGAAGTTCTTTAGATTGAGCATCAGGATAATCTTCGAAAAATACAACTCTGATTATACCGGCATTTAAAATACTTTTTGCGCACCAGGAACATGGAAGATGAGTCGAGTATACAGTGCTTCCTTCAATTGAAATACCGTACCGGGCGGAAAAATTTATTGCGTTTTGTTCTGCGTGTGCCCCTCGGCAGAGTTCCGATCGCTCACCGGAAGGCACTCCCTCTCTGGCGCACCCGATATCAAGACAGTGACTCATCCCCTGAGGAGCGCCATTGTACCCGGTTGATACAATCTGCTTCCCCCGAACGATGACCGATCCCACATTCCTCCTCAAACATGTAGACCTGCTGGAAACCACCCTGGCAATGTTCATAAAATAATTATCAACATCCGGTCTCTCTTTTGCCATCAGCCCGAATCAGCCCTCCGTGATTGTTTTTTTACCGCCTGTGAGACAGTTACATATCCTCTGTTCGGCCCGGGGACAGCCCCCTGGACAAGCAGAATATTTTTTTCCGGCTTAATATCCGAGATGGTCAAGCTCTGGACATTTACTCTTTTACCGCCGTACCTGCCGGGCATCTTTTTTCCCTTGAACACCTTGCCGGGATACGCTGAAGATCCTATGGACCCTCCATGCCTGAAATACTCGTGGGTTCCGTGGCTCCGGTTAGCGCCTGCCATACCATACCTCTTCATGACACCGGTGAACCCTCTTCCTTTCGAATTACCCGCAACATCGACAAAATCATTCTTTTTAAATATATCCACCCCGATTTCCTGCCCTATTTCAAATTTATCAAGTTCATCTTTTGAAACTCGTGATTCTAACAGGATTTTTTTTGGAGCCACCTTTGCCTTCGTAAAAACTCCCAGCTCACTTTTTCTGATTTTTTTTTCTTCAACATCCCGATAGCCTAAAACTAAAGCTGTGTATCCGTCTTTTTCTTCGGTTTTTTTATTAACAACACAGCAGGGTCCCACCTGCAGCACAGTAACAGGAACGACTCTCCCGTTTTCGTCAAATATCTGGGACATTCCGACTTTATTTCCGATCATATTAATAATCATAATAATCCTCTGCTTTATACTATTGAAAGGCTGTAAAACTATTAAAAATAAGCTCCCAAAACATAATAATTTTTAAGAGATTTTGCAAGAAATTAAATCATGTACATGAATATGAAAACCGGGGGGAACTGAATTAGTTCTTATTGAATTACAAACTTGTAATTATCGCTTATACGCTCGTTTATTGCCATATCACCATGAATAACCCTGGGATGGATAATGTAATTAATATTGTACTGGATCGACCCCCAGTCAATACCGATGATATCGGCAAACTCTCCAGCTTTATACAGATTGATCAGGCTGTTTTTCTGATGCTCCGTGTTATTTGTATCCTCGTACATACTCTGATATGCTACACCCAGATTGCTGTATACTGAAACCGCACCGAGAAGAATTTTTTTATGATAGGCCCGCCAGGGTTTAATTTCACCGAGGTCCTCGATCAAATCACTGTAGAACTCTGAAAGCATTAACAGCTCGCCTATAGCTGGATTGTATTTGCCAAGATGCAGGAAAGCGCTTCCCATAGCGAACTTTACGTTGGGGTTATTCGGCATCAATTCGGAAAGAATCATCCATTGATTCAGAGCACCATAATATGATTTCTCATAGTAGTACAAGAATCCCAGGTTATAGCGGAGATCATTATCTTCATAACCCTTAGATTGGGCCGTTTCGTAATACTTTTTTGCAAGACCGAAATTTTTTTCTTCGTAAAAATAAGCCTGTGCAAGATTAAAATACGCGACCTCGTTGTTATCATTCTCTTCAATCGCCTGTTTGAAATAGTTGATCGATTCGGCAGCCTTACCCGGAAGTTCCATGCGGGCATATAGTTCACCGAGGTTGTTATACGCGTTTGACAATAACACCCTGTTTCTTGTATCCCAGGGATATACCAGCTCCCGATCTCGTTCATATTGTATAGATTTTATTAAAAAGTTTTCTTCCTCATCTTTGTTATCCAGCTTTTTAAAATACTTTGAAAAAGCAAAATGTGCCTGCGGATAATCGTACGATTTGTTTAGCACACCGCTGAGTATGTTCCATACGAGCCCGGTCCGGTCATTTGAAATATAGTGTTCCGCCAGTTTTGTATAAACTTCTTTATCGATATGCCCGGAATATTTATTTTTCAGCAGATCATACAGAAGATCGATGTTTGTTGAATCTTTCTGAAGAATATTGACATAGAGCATCTGCGTCAACGCGTCACTGTTTTTTCGGTCCTTTGAATATATATCTTTAAAGAGTGAATAAGCAGTCTCAAACTGAGATGAGTCCTCTTTTCCCCAGTCAATCAGATTTCGCCCTTTCGCCCTGATGATTTCGTATTTGCCGGTATTTTTACCCAGTATTTCATCATAAAGTTGGTCCGCTTCCCCGTATCTGCTGAGCACATTGTACAACATTGCAAGATGCATGCGGATATTCAGGTTTCGTGAAGTTTCATCTACATCTATCCCTTCTGTAAATTTTACGATTGCGGCATCGTAATTACCGGACAGCATATATTCATATCCAAAGTTATCATATTCTTTTATTTTAGAATATATTCTGGTCGCTTTTTTAAAATTTACTTCAGCCTCCGGATAATTCGCCTGCTTAATATATTCCAAACCTTCTTTGTAATATTTAGCTGATCTCAATGGCCTGTATAAAAAAAGCCCAAAAAGTAAGCCGATTACCCCGACTATTGCAACAGAAAGACCTGTAATTCGTACCAGAGGGCCGAGACTTGCCATGAGGTCGGCAAGGCGTCCAGGTTTTCTGGCAGGCATTACCTCCGGAACCCTCCTGGTTACTATCTTTTCACCTGTCGTCCGCTCGATAAATCGTAAAATATCTTCTTCAGGAACATCCAGTATGAGGAGCTCCAACAATTCCTTCAAAGACTCAACCGGCAGGTCAACTTTTACAATTAAATCCCGAATCCGGGAACCTGCAGCTGGATCGATCTGCTTCAGTTTTGTCGTTATTAAGATTATATCTTCTTCACTGAGCTCAATGTCTATCTCTCCGGCAGGAACCGCTTCTGCCAGGTCTTCAATATCCTCCCCGACTTGGGCGATCTCTTCACCTTCTTCGACCAGCTCTTCAACGGACTCTGCTTCCTCTACCAGGCCGGCAGCTTCACCCGCAGTCTCCTCAAATTCAGGAAGCTCAAACTCATCTTTATCCTGGATCGTTCCAGCAGGTGTTTCCTCCTCAAGGACTTCCGGAATAACCGAATCCGGAGCTTCAGATACCTCTGCAATGGAAGGCGCAGGAGTCTCCTCAATACTGCCAATTTCATCGAGATCAGGCATGTCAAAATCATCAAAAGAGGGCTCTTCAGTCTCTCCACCGCCCGGCTCGGCAGGGGGTATTTCCATTGGTTCTTCTTCGACCAGGATTTCCTCTGAAACTGTCTCCTCAGGGGGGAGCTCTGCCGCTCCTATGTCTTTTCCTTCCTCCGCAAACTCCTCTGGAGGCTTTTCTTCTTTGAATAATCCTTCAGGGGGGCCTTCTTCTATATCAAGCCCGCCCATATCAAAATCAGCAGGGAGATCAAAACCCTCATCACCCGCCATTGCTTCAAGGGGCTCAGCCGGGGGTTCCTCAGCGGTCACTTCCCCTTCAAGGCCGGCAGGCGCTTCTTCTTCAGGTCCAACTGCCGCTGCTTCCTCAAACAGCCCCTCTAAAGCCTCCTCCCCAAGCCCTTCCTCTACCGGGGCCTCTCCAGCACCGGCCCCCGCAGGCTCTCCTGTCAGCTCTTCTTCAAACTCAACAGGTGCCTCTTCTTCTGCGGCCGCAGGAAGAGGGGCGGCTTCTCTTTCGGCCTCTTTCTTTTTTCGGAACTGCTCTTCAAGCTCCTTTTCTTCGGTCAGCCCTATTTCGATATCATTTAAAAGGTCTGTCAGATCACCTTCAACTACGCCGGCCTCTTCTACAGCTTCAAGTGAAGCCTCTTCTACAGCTTCAACGGGGGCTTCTTCTACAGCTTCAAGTGAAGCTTCTTCTACAGCTTCAAGTGAAGCTTCTTCTACAGCTTCACCGGGGGCTTCTTCTACAGCTTCAAGTGAAGCTTCTTCTACAGCTTCAACGGGGGCTTCTTCTTTGACAACCCTGGAAGACAACTCGGCCGTTTTTTGCTGATAACTGTCGATTTCCTTTTGTGACAGCATACCCAATGCCAGCTCTCTTTCACCCACGTCTTCCAGCATCTCGATCAGGCTATCAATATTTTCATTATCCGGCACAGGCCATCTCCAAAAAAACTAAATCAACTGATAATAGTCAGTTACCTTTTCTGATCCCAGGTTTAATTTCTATGATCATTAGCGACTAATTAGTTCTATTTAACTGTTTATATTTTCATAATTAGTAATATTGAGCCGTTTCACCGCGACTAATCTTAAGAATACTTAGTTAAACTTAAAATACTAATTAGCCAGGTAAAAAAAAAATCTCTAATATCATTATAGTAGTTTTTTTAAAATAGTTTAGCAACTATTGATTTTTACTGCACCTAAAGTGCTCAAGCCGCTTTCATGACAATAAGGATTTTCCCGCTGCATATTGAGAAAATCGGCGCCAGGATTTCCCTCGCAACCTGCAGAAACACTGACGCTGTTCCCGGTGTTTGTCCTGTTGTCGGGCATCATTTCCTATCCGATTCCCCTGAACAACGACGAATGGGCCCGCATGGTATTCTTCCCGGACAACCTTTTCAAATAATTGACATATCAAAAGCCTTGAATTATCTTACCATATCATCACAAGCATCAACTCATACCGGAGAACGAGAATGGAAATAAAAGTCGCGGACAGGGTCAACGCTATAGGAAGTTACGCGTTTGCGGATGTTGAGAATATTGTAACGCAATTGAATAAGGAGGGTGTCGAACCTATCGATTTCGGGGTGGGCGATCCTGCTCTTCCGACACCGGAAGTAATCAGAAACGCGTGCAAGGAAAGTATCGAAAAAAGGAAATCCTCCGGCTATCCGAGCTATACCGGCGAAATTGAATTTCGGGAAACTGCCGCTTGGTGGAGCAAAAACAGGTTCGGGATCGACCTGGACCCCGAAATAGAAATCATGTCGACCATAGGCTCAAAAGAGGCTATTTTTAATTTCCCTGAAACTTTTATAAACCCTGGGGAGTACACGCTTGCTTTAAATCCCGGGTACCCGGCCTGGTCGCGGGGCGCTCATTTTGCAGAAGGGAAGGTCTGTTTTTTGAACCTTCTGCCGGAAAATAATTTTCTCCCAGATCTTAAATCCGTTCCGGCGGAAGTGCTGCGCAGCGCGAAACTGCTGTGGGTCAATTATCCGAACAACCCCACAACCGCTTTTCCTACCAGGGATTTTTATGAAGAGGTGCTTGATTTCGGCGAAAAACACAACATCATTATCCTATCGGATGAATCATACACGGAAAACTATTACGACGAGCCCCCCATTTCCATACTTCAATTAAAAAAGGAGGGAGTGGTGGCTTTTCAGTCCCTGTCGAAAAGGAGCAATATGACTTGCTACAGGATAGGGTGGATAGCCGGTGACAGGCGCATAATAGCAGCTTATAAAAAAGTGAAAACTAACATCGATTCAGGTACTGTCACTTTTATCCAGGACGCAGCAATTGCGGCATTAAAGGATGATAAACATGTCAGAGAACTGCGTGAAGATTACAGAAAAAAAAGGGACATCATGATAAACGCCTTTTCAAAAATCGGTCTTCCAAACTGTGAACCGAAAGGAACAATCTACCTGTGGCAGAGGGTCCCAGAAAGGTACACATCACTTGATTTTGCTAAAAAACTTCTCGAGAAAGAAATTGCTGTAGTCACAACCCCCGGCAGCTGGCTTTCCCATGAGGCGCACGGTGTCAACCCCGGTGAAGGATTTATCCGGCTTGCTCTTGTACCGCCTATTGAAAAAGTGATGGAAGCAGCAGATAAAATCAAAAGACTTAATATATAGATGAACATCGAGCACACCGAAAAGTACATATCCGTTTTTTTTTCTTCTCCAAGAAGGGTAGTCAGTTCAGCTGTATTCGGCGGGGGGTCTTTAAAGGCTGACGCAATCATTAACCTGCGCACAACCTCCGGGGAAGCCCACAGGCACAAACCTGATACACTTATTAACAATTTTCTAAAAAGCAAAAGGTTGAACACCCGGGCCGTCGGTCTTCTTACCGCCGCCCCCCTTGAATACGCTCAGTTTGTATACACGGAGGAGCAGGGAATTAAAGTGCTTTCGATTGTTACCGCGGGGGTTTCAAACGCCCTTAACATTGCCCAGAGGTCTTTTACCGATTTTACCGGCGAATGTGGTTTTGAAAATGGCACGATAAATATTATCACCGTCACGAACGCCTATCTTCTAAACGACTGTATGGTATCATCGGTCATAACAAATACAGAGGCTAAATCGGCCGCCCTCTTTGATCTGAAGGTAAAAAGCGTAATTACAGGGAAACAGGCAACTGGGACCGGCACCGACTCCGTGGTAATAGTGTCAGGCGACCGGATGAACATAAAGTATGCCGGGGGACACACACTTTTCGGACAGCTTATGGCCGGGGCTGTTTACACCGGGGTCAAAAATGCCCTTAACAAGCAGATCGACAAAAACATTGATCTCGACAGGATCTGCTGCAATTTCGATTTTTAACATATACTTCCCCCGTAGCACAGGAGAATACAGTGGAATTAATGGATGTCATACACCAGCGTAAAAGCGTAAGGAAATATCTGGACAAACCTGTTGAGCGCGAAAAACTGATAAACTGTATAGAAGCAGCCCGTCTTGCTCCTTCGGCGGATAATGTTCAGCCCTGGCGGTTTATTGTTCTGGACGAACCGGAGTTTAAGGCAGATTTTTGCCGGCACATTGTCGGTGGTATTTTTAAACGCACAAAATTTATCGAAAAAGCGCCTGTGATAATTGTTCTTGTTGCAAAGCTAAATATTATTGTGCACAAAATTGCTAAAGCTGCAACAAAAACAAATTTGCAATTGATCGATATCGGGATAGCCGGAGAACACCTTGTGCTCCGGGCAGTTGAGCAGGGCTTGGGCACATGCTGGATCAACTGGTTCAATCCAAAAAAAGCTCAAAGGTACTTGAGCATTCCGAAAAAATACAGGGTGATATCTCTTATAGCCATGGGTTACCCTGCTCAAGGGGCAACAAGAAATAAACCCGACCTGCCCATCGAAAAGATACTCTTATTTAATAAAGATTTCAGAAAAAAGCTCTAAATTCCCTGTTTCTCTTCAACCCTGTTTTTGGGTGATAATTTTGTTATGTTCTCGATGGTATTAAGAAACCTTTTGCGTTCCCTGTCTTCAAATGTTATTCTTTTAACAAGTTTTGTCATGAAAGGTTTTACGAAATCCTCAAGACGCTTTCCCGTTTTTTCATAAGGTGGTTTTTGACCCATCATCATAACTGTCACAGGAAGAGGCCACATATATTCACCGATTTTCTGAAAACCCAGTTTTTTATACATTTTTATGTATTTCTTTTCATCCGCAAAAACATCCAGGAACACCCTTTCAGCCTGTTCGGACCTCGCATACAGATACGCGAGTGTCATCAGGCTTAGGGGAATTACCCCCCGTCTGTCTTCTTTCAGCACGGCCAGCCGGTCGATCTCCACGCAGCGCCTGTCCTTTTTATGAAAATCAAGCTTGAAATGATCTTCGATCGGTAAATTCGGTTCCCTTGTTTCCGGCATGATTGAAACTGTTCCCACCGGCTGAATGCCTTTATACGCGACAATGTGGTACGAGTCTTCATCCACCTTTCTCCTTATGGTTTCCTCCAGGTATCCTTTTTCACCGACAAGTATTTTTCTTTGAAGGAAAAACACATCTTCAATTTCATCGGGTTTCTGTGCGTGGACAAAGCTGATTTTCTTTGTTTCTGCGGCTGTAAGGGGTATTAAAAGGTAGAATGTGGTCCCCAGACCAACTTCACTTTCTACATTGGCCCTTCCGCCCATATTGTGGATTATCTGATACACAATGCTCAAGCCCAGACCGGTGCCCTTCCCCGGCTCTTTTGTTGTAAAGAACGGGTTGAAAACATTATCCATATCCTGTTCGTTTATACCGCCGCCAGTGTCACTGATCGATATCATTACATTACCTTTTTGACTCCTGACATTTATTAACAGCGTGCCTTCCCCGTTCATTGCCTGCACCGCGTTAATGACCAGATTGAGAAATACCTGCTGGAGCTCGTTTGAGTGCGCCTCTATCATTGGAGTGTCTTCATATTTCTTTTCTACCTTTATTTCGTCAAAGTTCATACCCCTTTTGGCAAGCTTTAACGAAGTGTCAATAACCTCACAAATATCGATAGGTGTATTTACGCGTTCCCCTGTCCTTGAGTAATTTGTCAGGTCTTTAATTATTTCCGCGGCGTTTTGGGCGTAATCAATGATGTCTTTTGTGTATTCCTTGAACTTAACTGCCGAGGGGCCATCTTCCAGCATGATCTCGGCCGTACCTATTATGCCGTACAACGGATTATTGATCTCATGAGCAATGCCGGAAGCGAGTGTGCCTATTCCCGCGAGCTTTTCCGATTGTATCAGCTCGCGCCGTAGCCTCTTTTCCTGCGTCACATCCTGGAAAAACTCAAGAAATATTTTTTTTGAACCGTCCGGCACGCTGATAGGATAAAAATGGATCGAAAAAACCATCCTGGTTTTCGAATCGGTCACCTCGATACCGAAAGGCAGCCCGGCGTGCATCGAATCCTGAGCCATACAATTTTCACAGGGTTTGTTACGGTCGAAAAAAACTTTATAGCACTTCCTCCCCAGAAGAGCGTTAAATGATGTCTTAAAATATCGTGTTGCGGCAAAATTCACCGTGACGATATTGTAATTGATGTCCTGTATTGAAATTGGAGTTGTTATTCCGTCAAAAAAAGCCTCCAGCTTGTTCCTGCTTATGATAATCTCCCTGTTCATGTTCTGCAATTTTTTCTGCTGCCTGTTCAGCTTCTCAAAGGACAGTGCATTCTCAAGGGCGACAGAGCATTGACCCGTCAGAATATTGAGGATTTCCAGATCAAACTGATTAAAATATTCCTTGTCCCTGCGTTTCCCGAGGCATATAAAACCGTTTAGCTTTTCTTTGAATTTTAAAGAAAGTACAAGGCCCGGTCTCAACGAGCTCGTGCCTTCCCCAATTTCAAAAGTTATTTCATCTTCTTTATTTGGCGCAAAGAAAGGACCTGGGTGCTTCATAACGGTCTTTACAATTGGGTCGTTTCTCTTTACTGTTATATCAATTGCTTCCTCTTCCGACCCTGTGATCCCGATGCCTGCTACCTGTTTGTAGGCGCGGGCCGAGTGTTCAAGGACCATCATTGCGACCCAATCCAGGTTGAAAGTCTCCATAAGTTTGTTGACAGTGGATTTTCCGAGCAGTTCCAGCTCAACAACTGTCGTGAGACTTTCTGAAAAATTTTTCAAACTTGTGTAGAAATCCAGTCTTTTCCCGAAATACAGCTTTTCGATTATAGGCAGGGTACCGGTCCTTAAAGGCTGAAAAATCACGGCAGCGACAACCCCGAGAAACAACGACAGTAGAAAGGAGTGTTGAAAAGGCATCTGTCTCATCATTTTTGATGATACCCACAGGATCCCGTAAAAGGTCAGCGCCGCAATAATGACAAGAACAAAATGCAGAATACCGCGCATTCCCAGTGCAGAGTAATGAACAAGCCTGTATTTGTAGATCGCGTAGAAAATAATAAAAGCATTGATCGTTGAGGTAAAAAGGTCGATCGGATATCTTCCAAGAGGCTGATACAGGTTAACAAGCACTCCCATCAGCATAACACACCCGCCGATCAGCGGCAGCCTCAGCTTCTTTTTAATCAGCTCGTCATGGGTCCTGTACAGCTCCCTCGATAGAATTATTATCCCGATTATAAGGAAGCTGTAGCTTAACACATAGGCTATGAATGTCCCGTTACCGAGTGTGTAGAAAAACCGGTCGCCCTCGAACCAAGCATTGGTGACTATAGCACCCATAAAGTTCAGCACAATCAGAAAGCCGTATATAGTATATCCGATATAGAGCAGGATATTGTATCGGGCGCCCTTTTTTTTGAAAAGATCCATCACAGAATGGAAAATTGTAATAGGCACACCCAGCATACCGGCGACCATAATACGGTTCCAGTTCAACGGGGTCAGTACCTTTGTGTTGGCGTGCATCATGAAAGAGCCGAAGCTCCAGACCGACATGAGGAACATGTAAAGGATAAACGGCCAGTGTAACTTTTCATCCTTTTTTTTGTTCAGGCTGAAAACCGTAAAAATCACGTAAAGAATAAATGAAAGCCCGGGAATAAATGAAGATAGATCGAATATCATACGCTTTCCCTGCGGTTAAAGCTGACGCCCAAACCCTGCAACAAACCGATTTTGTATAAAAAATTGAAATTTACATTTTTTTGTATATAATTAGTATTGGGGGGCAACTCCAGGTTTTTACCTGGCTAATATGTTTTTTCCCAAAACCAAGTATACTTAAGTTAATAAACTATTGAAATATAAATAGTTAAATAGAACAAATTAATATATATTATGAACGAACTGTTCAAACCGAAAAGTTCACGCCGGGGGCTGAATATCCACTTTACCCTTATTCAAACATGGTTTTTTTATTTATCGGTAAAAATCATGCCGAATCTTCAATAATATTTGTCAGCATAATTGACAGTGAACAACAGCGGGGGGGGGTTATGGCTGATCAGAATATCGGCAGGGTGCTGATTGTGGATGACGACCGCACGATAATCAAGGTCGTCGGGATAAGTCTTGAGAAAGCAGGGTTCGAAATCGAGTCAGCAGAATCCGGCCCGAAAGCCCTCGAACTCGTGAGGGATAAAAAATCCACCCCCGATTGCGTGCTTCTTGATTACAGAATGCCTGAAATGTCAGGCATCGACGTCCTGGAAATTTTGAAAAAGGAATACCCTCTTATCCCCGTCATAATGCTGACAGCTCTCACAGACCTTGAGATCGCCGTTGAAACGATGAAAGCCGGAGCCTTTGATTATGTTGTAAAACCGGTCCGGAAGGTCCATCTCACTGAAACTGTCAAAAAGGCTTTGCGTTACAGGGATGTCCTGATCGAAAATGATTGGCTTGCCAACGAGAACGAGGAATACCAGAAATCCCTGGAAATAAAGGTCGCTAACAGGACCCATGAGCTTATCCAGGCCTATAAAAAACTGAAACAAACAAATATGGAAACCGTAAAGCTTCTCGCTGAAACCATCGAAGCGAAAGACCCTTACACACGCGGGCACTGCAACAGGGTAAGGAAACTTTCATCAAAAATCGCTCTCAATATCGGTATTTCCAAAGATAAAATCGAGACACTTGAGTACGGCGCCCTGCTACACGATATAGGAAAAATCGGGGTATCAGAGTTATTACTCAACAAACACGAAAGGCTGACAGAAACGGAGAAAAGAAGTTTTCAGATGCACACGGTCATAGGAGAGCACATCCTTAGCACTGTTGCATTTTTCCAACCCTGCCTGAAAATCGTCAGAAACCATCATGAATGGTACGACGGGACCGGATATCCCGATGAAATAAATGGCAAACAAATAGATTTGTCTGCAAAAATCGTTACAATTGCAGATGCTTTCGACGCAATGACATCGACAAGACCTTACCGGGAGGCAATGCCCGTAGAAACTGCTCTTTTAGAGATCATGAAAGGTGAAGGCAGACAGTTCGACCCTTCAATAGTAAATATTTTCATCGATAACGAGCTGTACAAAACCCTTCCGCCGGTAATCAACACGATCGTAAAATGAATCCAAACGGAAAAAGTGAAAAAGAAAAATCCAGGCCAAAAGTCGGATTGGTCCTGAGCGGGGGGGCTGCAAGAGGCCTCGCTCATCTGGGTGTGATAAGTGTTCTTACTGAATACAAAATACCTGTAGATTTTATTGTCGCCGCGAGTTACGGAAGCATAGTGGGAGGATATTGGTCTTACGGCTACTCGATATCTGAAATACTTGAAATAGCAAAGAAGTTCAGGTTATTAAATGTAATGGATTTTAAAAAACCGTGGCGCCATATCCTGAGCACCGATAAAACACTCACTGCTTTCAGAAGAGATCTGGGAGATGCTCAAATCGAGGATCTTAAAGTACCTCTTTCCATTCTCGCGATCGATTTCGAAGACGGCAGCCTGTTTGCATTTGAAAAAGGTTCCCTGGCAAAAGCAATGTGCGCGTCCTCAGCCGCTCCGGGACTTTATACACCTTACAGACACAACAACCGCCTGTATATTGACGGCGGGTTATTCAACACGGCTCTTCCCGGCAGGGCCAGGAAAATGGGGGCCGATATTATAATTCTGTCGGATGTGGATATTATCAGCATTTACGCAAAAAACCGGTTTATTCAAAAAGTCTATAAAAAATTGTGGCTCCGGGTATTAAAAAAACGAAAAAAAAATGGAACGGAAATAAATAAGTTCACACTCAAAAATGTTATTTTCAAGACAATATGTATTGCACAGGATTATAAGAATAACAGGATCGGTTTTCCTGAATCCAACCCTGATTTTATAATAAAACCTATAAAACGCGAAATCAAACTTCTGAGGTTTCGAAAAGTGGAAGAGGGTTTTGAACTGGGGAGAGTTGCTGCGCTCGAAGTAATTGATGAAATAAAAAAATGCACATCCTTTACTGTCTGACAGGCCCGAAGCCATGAGGACTAATTATCCAGCGGTACTCTTTCTTCAGTTTCTGCTCGTTGTATCTGTTTCATATCCGGTCCGCGCACAGGTTGTCAAGCCTTTCCGGCCAGGACTCAAAGAGTCATCAGGACCCGCAGGGTCATCAGGTTCCCACGTCAATTCAACAATATTCGCGGCTTCAGAGGGTTTGTATTTTCAGATTTTTATGCCGGTGGGAAATTACATTAGTAAATATGGCAACTTCGGATGGCCGGGTTTTCAGACATGGTCCTTTTCACCTCTCCCGAAAGTATGGGTAAGTCCACTGTACATGCAGCGGCCGGGGGCATACTACGATCAAAACATCTCATTGTACCTTTTAAGATCTCAATACAACTATTCATACATACCATTGATCAGGCTTAATTCGAACCGTTTTTATCAGACCATGGTGCTGGCATTAACCCCCGGAGACAAATATAAAGTTACAATATTTTCCAACCTCGTGCTCAATAAAGTCAAAATCCGGTCTGATAATATTTTTCTGAATTTTGAAGGAACAATAACCCCAAACTTAACATACAACTTAAATTTTGACTTAAACACGGATGGTCTGTATGTTGACCCTGTCAGGCTTATTGACTTAAATTCCAGTTCGATACCGGACTCAAAGTTCACGCTTCATTATTATTTTGATTAAGCAGCCAGGTTCGATAACAGGCCGGATATTGCCAGCTTGGATATTATATGGAACAATTCATTCCAATAACTCAGGATGAAGTACATACAAAAGGTTGGGACCTTGTCGACATCGTTCTTGTAACCGGCGATGCTTATGTGGACCACCCCTCCTTTGGAACTGCTGTTATCAGTCGAGTTTTGGAAAACGCGGGATTCAGGGTGGCTGTTTTGAGTCAGCCGGACTGGCATTCAAAAAAAGATTTTCAAAAATTCGGTAAACCCGGGCTCTTTTTCGGTATTAGTGCGGGCAATATGGACTCTATGGTGAATAAATACACCTCATTGAAAAAGGTGAGGAACAATGACGCATATTCCGAAGGGGACCAGCCTTTTAAAAGGCCCGACAGAGCGGCTATTGTATACTCACACAGGGCCAGGGAGGCTTTTAAAGATGTACCCATAATAATCGGCGGGATAGAAGCATCTCTTCGCAGGTTCGCCCATTACGATTACTGGAGCGACAGGACCCGAAGGTCTATACTTGTGGACTCGAAGGCCGATCTCCTGGTCTACGGTATGGGGGAAAACCAGGCCCTGGAAATAGCGAGACGACTCTCGGCAGGGGAAAACATCGACAGCACAAGAGGAATACGGGGAACAGTTTTTATCACAAGGGAGAATGAGCTTTTCGATGATAAGGACACAATAACAATACCGTCTTTTGATGAGATCGCCTCCGACAAAACCAAATTTAATACTGCAACCAGGATCATCCATGAAGAAACAAATCCTTACACCGCAAAAACAATAATCCAGTTCCACGGTAAAAGGAGAGTCGTGCAGATTCCTCCCCCTTTTCCTTTAACTTCGGCCGAACTTGACAAAGTTTATGAACTTCCATATACCCGAAAACCCCACCCATCCTACAAAAATCCCATTCCCGCATTCGAAATGATAAAAAACTCTGTCACTATCATGCGGGGATGTTTTGGCGGATGCAGCTTCTGCTCAATAGCTCTGCATCAGGGTAAAATCGTTCAATCAAGGTCCGAGAAATCAATTATTAAAGAAATAACCGACATCACAAAGGTTGAGGGGTCCGGTGTTGTAATTACAGATATTGGTGGTCCTACAGCGAATATGTACAGGATGGGGTGTGTAAGCAGGACCATACTATCAAAATGCAGGAAACTGTCATGTGTATATCCATCGATATGCAGTAATCTTGAGACAGATTGCGGCCCTCTTCTTTTGCTGCTCAAAAAATGCCGTGAATTGAAAAATGTAAAGCACCTGTTCGTTTCCAGCGGGATAAGGATGGACCTGGCGCTTTTGAATCCTGAATACATACGGGAAATAGCAAAACACCACGTGAGCGGCTACATCAAGGTTGCACCTGAACATATATCCGGGCCGGTTCTAAAAGTGATGAAAAAACCCGGCAAAGCTGTTTTTGAAAACTTCAAAGACAGATTCACGGATTTTTCTAAAAAAGCAAAAAAAGAACAATACGTAATACCCTACCTGATATCATCTCACCCCGGGGCAAAAATGGAAAATGAGCTCGAGCTGGCGCTCTTTCTTAAAGATCAGGGCATGCGCCCAAGGCAGGTTCAGGATTTTCTGCCTTCCCCCATGGATATCGCCACTTCGATCTATTATACCGGACGGGACCCGTTTTCAGGAGAGAATGTGTATGTTGTAAAAAAAGAGGTCGAAAAAAGGGCTCACAGGGCTATGATACAGTATTATAAAAAAGAAAATCAACAATTAATTTTGAAAGCTCTTCGGAAAATAAAAAAAGAAAAATTGGCAGGAAAACTTTTACACTGAAGCTTACGAATCCTGCTTCAATTTTACATCAAAGCGCCGGTTTTTGAGAAAAGAAAGTCTTTCTCTGAACTTTTCTATCTGGCGCACATCTATTTCCACGCAGTAATATCCCTCCTCGATTCCCATCGAGGCTATCGATATCCCCCAGGGGTTGGCAGCCATGCTCCTGCCCACAAAGTTCCGTCCCGTGTGATTGCTTGTCATCACAAAAATGGTGTTATCCAGAGCCCGCGACTTGATGTTGAGCTGCCAGTGGTCGTGGTTTGGTTGAAAAAATGCTGCAGGCAGAAAAACAGCCTGTGCACCCTGTACCGCATAATGACGGAATATCTCCGGAAAACGTATATCGTAACAGATGGCTACACCGAACTTCAGTCCGTCAAGCTCGCAAAGCAGCGGTTCGCTGCCCCTCGAAAGGACATTAGATTCCCCGTACCCGAAGGCATCGAAAAGATGGATCTTTCTGTATTTCCCGCAAATTTCCCCTTTTCTGTCATATACAAGGGCCGTGTTGTAGATCAGTTCCTCATCCTTCTCAAAAAATGAACCCCCGATAACATTTACTGCATTTTCCCTCGCCAGGCCCGAGATGAGGTCAGTAATATCTGAAGGGACCGCATGCGTGTGATGGACCGCATCTTCTGGTTTCGTTACAACTTCAAACATCTCAGGCAATATGATAAAATCCGGTTTTGATCTGGCAGCTTCCTGAAAAATAGAGACTAATTTCTCAAGATTTTTCCCGGGATCAAGCCCTGCCTCGATCTGGATACCGCACAATCTGTATCTGTTCATACAATCTCCAATCCCGACATATAAAAATCGATCTAAAAGTAAAACCCGGTATACTTTTTTGAAGTTGCCGATAAAAATATTATAAGTATATTATGTACCGTTGTCACCGTTATTCGCAGTCCTTCAGGACCTTAATACCAATTTTCTTGTTTTTTTGGCAAGGAAATTCTTTCAATAAAGAATGCGGCTTGTCCGCATCAGGACCTTTGATGAAAAAAATAGGCATTGAAATCAGGGTACGATATGTTGAAACTGATCAGATGGGAGTAGCTCATCACGCAAGCTATTTTACCTGGATGGAAGCAGCGCGGACAGAGCTTTTGAGAAAAAACGGTATGTCATACAGGGCTTTTGAAGAAAAGGGCTTCCATCTACCCGTACGGGAAGCCTACTGCAGGTACAGAAAAAGCCTGCGATACGACGATGTTATGAACATAGAGGCCACGCTGCTGGAACTTGGAGGGGCGAGTTTAAAGATAGGCTATAAGATCTACAAGATAGGCGACAGGATCGCCGACGGGTATACTCTCCATGCTTTTACCGACAGCAGCGGCAACGTAGTAAAGGCACCTCGTTTCTTTAAATCACTTTTCAAATCCTGATGGCAAAAAAGTCCTCTGTTTCCCGTAAAAATATATTTTGCCGATTTCTAACGACAAATGCCTGCATTAGTATTCATCATCCGTTATTTTCTCGACCCTTACCGGATAAACGGGTATTCCTTTTACTTTATTGCACCACTCGAGAAACTCTGACGGCTCCCACCTGTTGCTGATCTTAAACTCGTATATCATCTGCTCCAGCCCCGCACCGGTTAGATGAGTTGCAACGACATAGGGGTCATGCTTATTGTCCCGGCCGCCGAAATCATAAAAACTCAAACTATCAAGAACAAGCCTGGTTATGGGTTTTGTCAACTTCTGGAGCTTATCAACATATTCCATTCCACCCCCGAAAACCCCGCTTATATATTTTTATTACGTTTATCGGTGATCGTTCAGTTGCCGGAAAAGAGGCTTCTTTGAGAATTACTTTTTATGATATTGTTCATTACCTTGATTATTTCATCAAAAGAAAAGGGCTTTCGCAGATAGTACCCTTTGATCTCCTTTAAAAATGACCTTGTCTCACTGTTCATAGTATCGCCTGTAATAAATAATAATTTGTTTAGAAGCTCTGGTTTACTGTCTTTTATCTCATTGTAAAACTTTTTTCCATCCATCTCCGGCATCTTTATGTCCGTGATGATAAGCTCCACATCTTTTTCCTCCAGCTTTGACAGCGCTTCACTTCCGGACCCCGCTGTTATGACGGAAAAACCCTTTCTTTTAAAGAAGTCTTCCAGAAGATTAACTATTACCGGTTCATCATCAACCACAAGTATTGACTCTCCATGAGCAGAGATTTCACTTTTTTCTGAAGACTCTTCCTCGGCCTCATTCGCCTCTTTTTCAACCGGCGGCAGGGAAATAACAAAGGTTTTCCAGTTTTTACTGCTTTTAACATTGATCTCGCCATCATGGTCTCTTATAATCCCGTAGGACGTGGAAAGCCCGAGGCCGGTGCCTTTACCAACCTCTTTTGTGGTAAAAAAAGGATCAAAGATCTGCCCCATGACCTCCCCCGGGATCTCTCTGCCGTTATCCGACACTTCAATAATTACTTTTTTCCTGGTTTTATTGAAAGACGTGCGCAGCTTTATGGTCCCTCCGCTCCCTAACTCGTTGATAGCGTGCTCCGCGTTGATGATCAAGTTGAGCATTACCTGCTGCAGCCGGACAAAATTCGCTTTAATTGCGGGAACATCTTCCTGCAGATCACATTTTACATTTATATCGTTGACCCTCAACTCGTATTCTCTCAGTGAAACTGTTTGATGGATTACGTCATTAATATCTATTATCTCTTTTTCGACATTTTCCCTTCGGGCAAACTTTAGAAGGTCCTTGACAATTGTCCTTGCCCTTTTTATAGAATCGAGTATATTACCGAGCTTTTCTTTCTTCTCATCATCATCCTCGGAGTCCATGGTCAGCAGCTCGGTATATCCCATGGCGCTGAAAAGAGGGTTGTTGAGCTCATGAGCTACACCCGAAACGAGCTGCCCGATGGCAGCCAATTTTTCAGATTGTACCAGCTGCTCCTGTGTCTGCTTCAATTGCTCTATTGTCTCGGTGAGCTCCTGGTTCGCCTTCAAGGTTTCTTCGCTCATCCGCTTGTACTTTTCTTCCGCCTCCTTCCTCCGTGTTATGTCCCTGAGGATCATCATGATGTTGACAGAGCCGTCCGGATTTTTCAACGGGGATGACGTGATATCAAGGATCCTGCCATCCTCTCTTCTGAGCTCCCATTTTACCGAATACTTTTTCTTTATACTGTCCCATTTACAGAAAGAGCAGGGCTTTGTCTTGTTATAAAACAGTGCATAGCATTTTTTGTCCAGAGGTTCTGAGACCTGTTTAGCAAATGATTCATTGATAAATTTTATATTATAATCCTCATCAGCTACATAGATCCAGTCAACCATACTGTTGAGAATATCGACAACTTTTTTTCTTTCAGATTCTATCTCCCTTTCAAGGGTAACATGCTTTGTTACATCCTGGATCGTTCCAATGACGCCTTTAAGATCACTTTCAGGGGCAAACCGTGATTCGTTTATTTCAATAAATATGCTGCTTCCACTCTTAACTTTAAAAGAGAGTACATAAGGCTCAACATTGATGCCCGATATTATTTTTTCGTGATTTGATTGAAAAATTTCCCGGTCCTGCCTGGACAATAATGACTTGAAATTATTGCGGAATTCTTCTTCGGAATAACCGAACAGCCTTTCAACTGAACTGCTGACATATAATATTTTACCGTATACATTCAAAAGAAAAACAGCCTCATTCATACCTTCTACGATCGTGCGGTATTTGAACTCGGCTTCAGCTAATTTATTCTTTAACAGGTACTCCTGCATTACCTTTTCAATAAGGAAAGGCAGCTTCCCGAAGTTTTCCTCACTCTTACAAAGATATTCATAAACCCCGAGCTTAATGGCTTTTACAGCCACATCAACCTCTTCGGCGGCGGTCATCATTATAATAGGCGTGTCGATCCCCATCCCATGGATCCATCGGACGAGCTCGATCCCGTTTGCGCCATGCAACCTGTAGTCGACGACAACAACATCGTATTCATTTTTTTCCAGAAAATGGATGGCGTCGTTCACATCTCCCGCTGTTTGGACTTGTATTTCTTTATAGCGGTCCTTGATTTTTTTCGTCAGAATTACCTGATGGTCAGGATTATCTTCAACAATCAGCACCTTCATCGGAACCCCGTTTGACAATAAGCGCGCTTTATATCATCTCTTTAACATAAAGCACTGATATTATACCTTTACGACGCAAATGAATAACAGATAAAAGGCTTTTGCACGATCTCTTACCGCGCTGATAATATATACTAATGATAATATATATAAAAATGGAAGATCGAGCTGATTAAAACAGCCTCCTGCGGCCCTTGATCTTTCCCGACACAAGCTTAATATATTCAGGGGTAGTGCCGCAGCACCCTCCGACGACCGTAGCACCCGCTTTAACAGATTCATCTAAAAACGCGATCATCTGCAGAGGTGTCTGCTCAAAAACTGTCATACCACCCTTGAGCTTCGGAAGCCCCGCATTTGGGTAGAGCAAAAGGGGAATATCCATCAGGCTTCGCATCTCATAAATAACGTCTATGTACTCCTCTACAAGCCCGCAGTTCGTCCCCACACCATCGGCTCCCGCTTCGGTCAACCGGATCACAGTGTCCTTTACTGTATCTCCAAACAGTGTCCGGAATTCACCTTTTTTTGTTTTATTAAAAACCGTTGAAACCAGAACAGGCAGTTTTGTCTCTTTTTTAAGTGCCCTGACGGCAGCCTCCGCCTCTCTGAGATCGATCATTGTCTCGACCGTAAACAGATCGACCCCTGCTTCAGCAAGAATGGCCCCCTGTTCCAGATAATTATTTTCCACTTTCAGCCCATCTACTTCCATCCCGAATATTTTTCCTGTCGGGCCAACGGACCCTGAAACATACCTGTTATCCTCAGGCACTTTATTTATTTCACGGAACTCTTTTAACGCAACACGCGCCAGCTGGGCTCCGCGAACGTTCAATTCCCTTAGAAGCCCCTGTTTTCCATTTGCCTCTAATTTCAGGGAAGACGCGCCGAAAGTATTGGTTTCGACTATCTGGGCGCCGGCCATAAAATAATCGAGATGGATATCTGTTAATATTTCCGGATGGCTGATATTCCAATCTTCCGGAATTTCCCCTGAAGATAACCCTTTTTCGTGAAGAAGCGTTCCGAGCGCTCCGTCAAGGACCGCGTACTCCTCTGAGATAAGCTTTAAAAAATCGTTATTCATAAAAAAACCCTAGCATGCTTTTGTATATAAAATTTGCGATTAATTATCTGTTGCCTTATTTATAATATGCCTATAACCTGAAAGTACAAAGAAAATTTAAAAAAAAAATAAGCTGAAAACGGATTATTTTTTAGAATTATTTTTCTTAATAGATTAAAATTAATATATTATGAGGTACTGGAGAAAAGTTGTTTTATGGGAAAAAATATTCTGATCGCCGAAGACGATAAAAACATAGCGAAACTGATAAAAGAGATCGTTGAAAGAAAAGGAAACACAGCCATTGTGACTGTGGATGGTGATGAAGCGTACACGGTCTTCAGCAGTATCAAGTTCGATCTGATAATTACGGACCTGAAGATGCCGAAAAAAGACGGAATGAGCCTGATAAAAATGATAAGAGAAAAAAACAGGGATATTCCGATTATAATCATAACCGGTTACGGTTCAGATAAAAACAGGGCGCTCGCAAAGAGTTACGGGGTAACCACAATTCTTTCTAAACCCTGTTCCATTGTAGATATTACCCAGGCGATAGACGGCACTTTAAATAACAACTAGCGCTTTTCAAAAACCCTGTTTTGCACACATTCTTACAATAAAACAAACATAACCAATGGCTGTTGCCGAATCTCCGTACAATATTTATATTAAAAAAGGGTGAACAATCATGAAAGAAATCAAATGGCACATAGGTCTGGCCCTGTCTTTAGCATCCTCTTTTCTTCTTCTTTTTTCCTTTCCTATGTACAACGTACACATTCTCGGTTTTATAGCTCTTGTCCCCATCTTTTTTATAGCCTACTCGTTAAATGGGAAAAAAATGGCGATATACGGGATCGTGAGCGGTTTTTTATTCTACAGTTTATACCTCTTCTGGATGAACGCCTACCTCGCGGTAGTCGGTGTCGGGTTTGTAACTATCGTTTATGGTGGATATTTTGTCATAACACTTATATTTGTAAATCTTGCGGCTCGAGCTTTCGGGGCCTACAGGGTGATCCTCACTCCCTTTATCTGGATTGGGATGGAGTATATAAGGAGCTTCGGTTTTCTGGGGTTTACATTCGGCTCGATCGGATACACACAGCACGGCTTTTTAAAGTTTATACAGATCGCGGATATCGGCGGAGAGCCTCTCGTATCCTTTATTATTGTATTTTTCAACGCAAGTATAGCTAACATGCTTGTCCAGCTTTTTTACAGGCAATCCGACCAGTTGTTGGATAGTGCCCCTAAAAAAACGATGGTGAACAGTATACTGCCTATCTCTCTTTCACTATGCCTTATCCTGTTCAGCCTCATCTATGGATCCATACGTATAAAGGAGCCGATCCCTGAAAACCCTAAAATGAGACTTTCGCTGATACAGGCGCTCAGCAGCCCGCGGACATCATGGAAAGAAGATAAACTAAAAACCCTTTTCAAGCTCCTTGACATGAGCAGAAAAAGCCAAAAAGAGCACCCGGACACAGACCTGATTGTCTGGTCTGAAACCGCAATAAGGACGAGCCTGAGACCCAATTTAATATACGGGACCGCCTATCATATGAAGATCCGGCGCCTGATCAAAAAACTCGACACTTATTTCGTTATTGGCTCCCCTGACAACTACAGCATCAAGAGTGACAGCGGAGTTGACCCTGATAGGCTGACCTCGATATTACCGGGAAAGGGTGACGAAGAGGTGTGGACAAACAGCGCGTATTTTCTCGATAAGGATGGAGAAATAATTTCAAAATACGATAAAATGCAGCTCACACCTTTTGGGGAACATTTTCCCCTCGGGAAAAAAGTTCGCTTTCTACAGAAGATATTGGACAAATTTACCGATAGCGCCGGGTTTACAAAGGGCGCTGAATACACAGTATTCGAACATGAAAAACTCAATTTCAGCGTGGTTATTTGCTGGGAGGGTACCTACGGGTACATGATCCGGAATTTTATCAGAAACGGGGCTGATTTTATAATAAACATATCCAACGACATGTGGACCGAGACTGATGCCGGACATTTTCAGCACTTTTCGATTACAAAATTCAGGGCGATCGAAAACAGGGTGTGGTTCGCACGGGCTGCCAACGACGGAGTAACAGCCATTATCAATCCTCACGGGGAGGTAGTAAAAATTATCCCCATAAAAGAGATCGGTTACCTATCAGGAACCGTTGGCCCGAGAGTGAGGGAGACCTTTTACACAAAGCATGGGGACATTCTCCCCAAAATAAGCATCGCCGTTTTGATTATTTCATTTGTTTTTTCCATTTTTATATTGATAAAACGACACGAAAGGGCGAAATAGAAAGTTTTTGAAGCGATGATCCGGAGCGATATTTATGGATTTTAAAAGAATAATCCTTTTACGCCACGGGGAGAGCAGGGATAATATCAAAAAGGTGCTGTCCGGCAGGTCTGACCCGGATTTGACCCCTGCCGGGAATAAACAGGCGAAGAAAGCTTCCCGGTTCATTAAAAAAAGATTTGCCACGGTCGACATAATCTTCACAAGCCCTTTAAAAAGGGCGTACTCCACGGCGCAGTCTGTTTCGAAACAGCTGAAAGTACCCATACAGGAAG
This sequence comes from Spirochaetota bacterium, assembly GCA_011049595.1. GTDB lineage: Bacteria > Spirochaetota > B62-G9 > B62-G9 > DRHN01 > DRHN01. The sequence continues at coordinate 24,393 of DRHN01000405.1, forward strand.
AGGAGCTTCTGATAGAAACGAACTTCGGGAGCTGGGAAAGGTCAGGAAAGAACGAGCTTTCCAAAAAACCCGGCTGGGACACATACACAAAAGACCCTTTTCACTTCAATTTCCCGGGAGGCGAATCTCCCCAGGATGTTAAAAAAAGGGTCCTGGCTTTTAAAGAAAAGTTATCCAGAGACAACGGCTGGAACAGCGTGGTCATTGTTTCACACTACACACCCATCGCATTTTTCATATTGAGCGCCATAGGCGACGGGGACGCAGGCCGCGCCGGGTTCAAGATCGACAACGCGGGCCTGTCAGTCATTGAAATGGCCCGGGATTATGAATATATCAGGATGCTGAACTTTGTGCCGTGGGAAAGGTATTGAAAAATGCCTTATACTTTTATTACCGGCGGAGCAAGCTCAGGAAAAAGTGATTTCGCTCTTGAGTTGTTTAGAGACCGGAGCTCTGTCACTTTTATCGCGACCGGTGTCGCTTCCGACCCCGAAATGGATCAGAAGATCCGGCTGCATAAAATGCAAAGGCCTTCGCACTGGGACACTATCGAGGAGCCGGTTGATCTTATAAGAGCTGTCCGCAGCGTAAAAAAAGAGCGCGGGGCCGTTATTCTTGACTGCCTGACCTTCTGGGTATCCAACCTAATTCACGACAGAAACCTTGCCCCGGATAAAATAATCGAGCTCGCCGCGAAGACAGCCGGTTTTCTGAAAACCTCCGAAAAAAACACCCTGATCGTGACAAACGAGCTTGGCATGGGTATAATCCCCGGTTCCCGGGAAGTGAGAGAATACAGGAACATCGCGGGAAAAGTCAACGGGATCTTTGCGGGCATGAGCGAAACAGCCTATTTTGTGGTCAGCGGAATAGGGATGAAGATCAAGTAAAAAGTGTTGAAAACTCTTATTGGTTCTTATACGCTTCATCCATCGCGATCAGAGCGGCCCTGAGAGCGCCTATCATCTGGGGTTCTTCGGGGACCTCTATGTCCACATCCGGATTTTGTGGAATCATCCTTACCGGGACCATTCACGCAGCATCGAGGAGCTCTTCCACAGTAAAGGGGCACAGAAAACCGGCCTTTTTATTGCTGTCGGGCCCGCTTAAACCGGTGAGATGCTGTTTAAGGTCCAAAACTATTTTTCCCAATATATTTTTATTTTCATTGATAATTTTGAAATTTAATTTTATTATACTTTTGCGTCTACAAATATTTATTATCATTTATTCACTCAAAGTATCCATACCTCTTCTAATCTTTGTTCAATAATCAAAAAAAGGAAGTGTGGTTTGACTGCGGGTGAATAATATTGTTTACTTATGGAGGACAAAATGTCCGTATTTATCGATAAATCGACCAGAGTTCTGATACAGGGGATAACAACCACCGAAGGAAGACAGCAAACGAGTCTTATGCTGGAATACAAGACCGAGGTCGTCGCCGGGGTGACACCCGGGCGTTACGGTCAGGAAGTCATGGGTGTTCCAGTCTATGATAAAGTGAGCGAAGCTGTAAAGAGACACAATATTGACCTATCAGCAATATTTGTGCCGAAAAATGCTGTTCTTGACGCGGCAATAGAAGCTATCAATGAAAAAATACCCGTTCTGGTGATTATCACAGGTGATATACCGGTGACAGAGACGATAAAGATAAAAAAATTGGCTGCTAAAAACGGGATCAGTGTAATAGGGCCCGGTTCCGCGGGGATCCTGATACCGGAGAAAAGCAAGGTCGGGATAATTTCAAATGAATATGTCTCATCCGGTGAAGTCGGGATCATTTCGAGATCAAAAGAAAATGAAAAACGAATCTGCCAGAGCCTCTACAAGGAGGAGGTGGGTGTAAGCACCATTGTGAGCCTTGGAGGTGATAACATAATCGGTACAGGATTTGTCGAAATTTTAAAGATGCTCGAAGATGATGAGGACACACAGGTCGTGGTAATCGGTGGTGAGACAAAAGGGCGTCTTGAGGAAGACGCCGCGCGGTACATTCAGGAAAGCGGATACTCAAAGCCGGTCATCGCATACATCTTTAAAAAAGAACCTGACAACGGGATGGCTGCCGAAAAGGAGAAGATGTTCCGGGAGGCCGGCGTCACAGTTGTTGACGATATATGGGAGATCGGACAGATAATAAGCGAAGCCACAATAGAAGAGTAAAAAACCACCCGTAAAGCAGGTGGCTTGACAGATCAAAATTCAACCCTTTTCACTGCCGGGGGAGCATTTTATTCAGCTTCATTTTCAATCACCTGAACGAGATAGGCGTCGTAACTATTTTCAGCAAGTTTCTCCTGTATTGATTTGATCCTCTTTTCAAATTCTATGTCCGGAAGTTCTGTCATCATTGTTGAGGCTCCTTGAAATAATGTATTAATACATGATAGAAAACATTAATCATGTGTCAACTGATTTTTTATTGAATACTGGAAAGATCGCCCGGGGGACCACCCTTTTTTTTCGCAGGAAGATTACTCTTCAAGCCGTTTGAAAATTACCGCTCCATTCTGCCCGCCGAACCCGAATGATTCGCTCAATGCTATATTGACCTGCTTTTCTCTTTTTATGCAGGGCACGTAATCCAGATCGCATCGTTTATCGAGATCCGGTGCAACCTGGTCGATATAGTCCAGATCGGGATTTTCCAGATTTGCTGTGGGTGCAATAATCCCGTTGTCCATTATAAGAAGGGTGACTATTGCCTCAAGCCCGCCGGCCGCCCCGATAGCATGTCCGAAGTAGGACTTTGAAGAGCTCACCGGAATACGGTAAGCGTAATCACCGAACACCTGTTTTATTATGAACGATTCCGTTGAATCGTTTAGAGGGGTAGACGTCCCGTGGGCGTTTATGTACTCCACCTCCTGGGCCGTTATCCCTGCCATTGAGAGCGCTTTCTTTATAGCGTGGATTGCTGATGTTCCGTAGGGGTCGGGGGCTGCCAGCTTGTAAGCGTCCTGGGAATAACCGTAACCGACAATCTCTCCGTATATACGCGCGCCGCGTTTTCGGGCGTATTCCAGCTCCTCGAGTACCAGGATACCTGCACCTTCCCCCATTACAAACCCGTCCCTGTCTCTGTCAAAAGGCCTGCAGGCGCTCATAGGATCATCGTTCCTTTCGCTCATTGCACGCATCCTGTCAAAACCGCTGAACATGTATTTATCGATTGAACCTTCGGCCCCTCCAACGATCATTATGTCTTCTATCCCGCACTGTATGTGGAGGGCACCAACGCTTATCGCATGAGTAGCCGATGAACAGGCTGTGGCAATGGTGTGGCCCGTACCTCTAAGATAAAACCACTGTGCGACCGAAGTTACCCCTGTATTTATATTCGACTGAGCAAGGGTGAAAGGGTTCACCCTTTTCGGCCCTCTGTCCTCGAGAAACTTCACGTGGTCTGCGAATTGAAGGTCTACATTCTGTGCCGCCTGCCCGAGGATCACACCCGTCCTGTGAGGATCTATACCCTCTACATAATATATTTTCGGATCTCCCTCTTTTCCTTCTTTTGCCGAACATATTTTGAACCCGGCGTCCTGAAGGGCGAGCATTGTCCCGATCACGGAATATTTGGTTGCTTTCCCCGCTCTTTTCAGTTCCTTTAATCTGTCAGTGTATTGCCCGGGCTGAAAATCGTCTATCGGGGAACATACCCTGGACCTGTACTGCTCCATATCGATACCTTCGAAATCCACATTCCTGAAATACCCGGTGCCTTCTCTGGCGTTTTTCCAGAACGATTCTATGCCGATCCCGATCGAAGATACCGGTCCCATGCCGGTAACAACCGCGCGTTTAAACATATCGTATCCTCATTAATTTATTAGTTCTTGTGACAAAAGCCGGGCGAGCCCGACATCGTCGGGTTCCCCGAAGTAGCCGGGTGCTGAACTGCGCATCACCGGGAACTGATTACTACTCGACCGTAATATCCGAGATACCTATTATTACATCGACTTTACCTTTTTCTTTGAAAAAAGGTTTCATCCTTAAATATGTAACGATCAACCCTACACGCTTTTCCTCTATTTCATAAAGGAACACCATCAAGCTCTGCGCGGGAAGAGCGTCTATCTTTATTTCCACCTTCGAAGTTGTAATTCCTTCGCCGGTTACACTGCCTTTTGGTTTTATATATTCGATGTTTTCAGTGATCCCGACATTTTTGGATATATTTTCCAGATAGGTCAGCACAGAAAGGCCCTTTTTGCTGTCAAGCAGCTTTTTAAGCCTGACGTACGCTTCCTTCTCCGCTACATACTTTTCCGCAAGAGATTTCAACTCGTACAGACTCTTTTCAAGCCTGGCGCTTTCCAGATTATATTCGCTTCTGGAGCTCAAAAGGGGGGCAAAAACTATCTGGTAGATAAGGAACAGGACTATCGCGAAAACCGCTCCGTAAATAAGGATCTTCTCCCTGTTTGACAGATTTTTTAACCTGTTTCGAATGTCCAGCAATTATTCCGTCCTCACTTTAATATCAAACACAAATGTGACCGCGAAACCTCCGGTGCTTCCTGTGGTCCCTGTATTTGAAACCTTGACTTCTGAAATATACTCCGAAAGCAAAAGTGCTTCCTGCATCCTGTCGATATCGGAAAAGGTCCGGACTTTCCCCGCGAACTTGACCCGGTCCTTCTCTATGACTATATCCGTGTATTCGACAACAATGTCTCCAGGCAGATAAGTAGAAATCTCCCTCAGCAGCTCTACACCGCTGTATTTTTTGTCAATGCTTTTTTCGATATTAACGATCCTTGTCCTGATATCCGCCAGAAGCTGCTCGGAGTCCTCCCGTTTCAACTGAGGTTTGCCGAAAATATCACTGCTCAGCCCGCTTATGCTTTTTTCCAGCTCTTTTATCTGTTTTTTGTGAATGCGGACATCAATAAAAAGGTTCGACACGGATATAGAAAGTAAGATGAGCATGATTATCCCGAGGGTTATAAAGTCCTTCATACTCAAATAACTCTTCAGCCGGGGCTTGAACTCCTCTTTGAGCAAATCCACTTTTTTGTTTTGAACCAGGTTTATACTTTTTAGTGCGCCGAACATGGAGATCATTTCAGACAATTCCAGAGAATTATTCTCCGTTATATAACTCCTGTACGCACGGACAGGAAACGCCCTGTATGAAAGGTCCATCAGCTCAAACACTTTGTGGTTCAGGTTCTTGAAACCTTCGGAAGCCGTCTTCCGTATATTGACATACACAGGCGGGTAATCGGTCTCCCTCAGAAACATCAAAAGATGGGATAAGAACGAGTCCATGTACAGATCATCACTGTTCCTTATAATGGAGATCACGCTGCCGATCATCCCTTTTTTTACAAATTGTATGTATACGGAATCATTCTGTATATCGAGAAAAATAAACGTGTCCTTTTCAATAGTGGAAATTACATTGTTATAAACAGCAATATCAAAAGGTATCAGAGCTTTGAGGTTCTTACGGTACTGTCCAAAACCCCATAGAATGTTCTCGATTTCACTTTTTTCAGCGGAAAAAGAAAGGACCTCCTGACCCGAAGCATCTACTGTCAAGGGTAAAAAATCGGTTACGCAGTCGATATCCTGGAAGGGCAGGTAATCCTTCACCTCGTATTTGATCACCCCTTCAATTTTCTGCACGTCGGTAAAGGGGAAATGGACAATATTTCTGTAGTAAAGAGATGGAGGAATAATATAATATATGTTTTCCTTTGTGATTCCTTCGGCCGTGAGTATTTCTTCTACAGTTTCAACCGTGTACCTTTTTATCCGCGCGCTTTCTCTCAACGGGAATTTTTCGTCCGCAAGGAGCACCGTAGTGTTACTCCCAAGTTTCTCAATAAACACCCCTTTTCTGCCAAACCCGATCTTTATATTAAAGAGATCTGTTATAGTAGACAACTCTGAACCCCTTGCTTTCTTTTAACACTACAGCGGTAACGACCTGGTAAAAATTTCCGGAAATACCTCTGGCCGTTATTCTGAAAAGATCACTTTTTACAGTTATCAGGGACCTTATCTCGTTGTATAGAATATCGGAAACAGACTTCACTTTCTTCAAATCTTCTATGTTTTCAAATACTGTTTTTTCTTTGAACTCCATTATATCCTGCGCTATGTACTCATCCATATCCTTGGACAGGCTGAGAAGTACGGGCACGCCCGCCGTATTGATATTTATTTTCCCGTCCCCGTATACAGTGATGTAGTTATCAAGAGCCGCGAATTCCTCCAAGGCAATCGGGCTTCGCGACGCTGGGGGAATAAAAAACAGGTCCCGGTCAAATCCTTTTATCAGAAGGATCTCACCGCTGGTTACGAGTTGACCGTTTCTCGGCTCATAAGGTGGAGTGAGCAGACTGTAATAGCTGAATTCCGCGCCGTCCTGCTCGATCAAGTCGTCAGTGTCCTGCCAGTCAACGATCCCGTACACCAGGGAAGGCTCTATGGCTAAAGCGCGAAAAATTCTCTCACACATGACCGTCCTTCTTTTATCCATTTTACCGCGGGCTGTTACCATTTTCCTGACATTAAAACGGGCTTTTTCGTCACTGATATCAACGGTTACGAACCCCTCACCAATGGGTATGGGCGGAAGCATCCCATACCAGAAATCACCGGGACCGTCAAAATCGTTGGTGTCTTTCTTTAAAAGTGAGAGTGCGGCCTGATAACCGCCGTACGCGTAGTAGAGCGCTTTTTTTGAATCGGAATAATTCACAGACATGGTCAGGTTGATCCTGCTCCTTTGGGAGAACTCGAGCGCCATCATCGATAAAATAGAAATGAGGACAAGGGTGGAGATCAGGGCAAACGCCTTTTTTCTTTTTTTACATTTCCGAAATATATACATTAAAAAACTCTCGGTATTTTGTCCCTCCCAGAGAAAAGGTCAATTCGATCCTTTCCGGAAGCTGATTTGTAATATTTGAATCCCAGGTGTCGTGCCACTTGCCCTGGTCGTAAAACCGCAGCATAAAGGAGGTAAAATCGCTCCTGATATCGAACTCCACCGGCTCCTGTAACATATCGCTCGTAAGGATGTGGTAGTAAACTTTTTTTGTCACAACCAGCAGATCGGGATTATCCTCGTTTTCCTTCACTTCGTACTCGACTTTGATTACTTCATCCCGTTTTCCGATCTCAAGATATTGCTGCGGGGCAATTGTCGTAAAAATGAGGTTGTTGACATTTTCACCCATGATATCGGTTCTCTTTGATAAAAAAAGAGTTTCCTCTGCTCTTCGCACCAGGATAGCGCTCGAAACTTCGACATCCAGCCTCTCGAGGAAACTCCTCGTGTTGCGGAGGACTTCTTCATTACGCCTGCTGACGTCAACGATCTTACTCATGGAAATAAAAGAGATGGTAGACAAAAACGCGATGATCGACAAAATCGATATCGATACAAGAAGCTCAAACAGTGTAAAAGCGCCGTACTTTTTCATCTTACGCTGCACCCGTTTTAACGCGGACAAGCCGCATTCCTGATCAAAAATTGAATAAAAAAAATTACATTTATATAAAGCAGGAAAATCGATATCAAGGCACCCGTCAGTACATGGACATAACAGTCTGCAAAGAGTATATCCTGCCGTTGCCATACTCAACTTCCACAGTAACGATCTTCAGGTCTTCGACAAAAGGGATATTTAAAGTTTCAACCCGTTTATTCCATTTCATTCCGGAAAAGTACTCTTCCTCGAACTTTCCGTCCGAAAGACCGGACTCGGGGAACCCCTTCCCTATCTGTTCTTTCATGATGGATTCCGCTGCCATTACAGCCGCTGTCAGGTCCGATGCCGTTTTTGCGGACCGCAGGTTGAACACATTGCCTCGAAGGATCGCGAGCATCGCGATCGACAGCAGGGTTATCGTAATAAGCACTTCGACCAGTGTAAATCCCTTTAATTTTGTCATCCCAGATCCCCCGGTCTCCTGCTTATAGTATAATCAATTTTTTCCGGCCTTCACAAATAAATACTCGCGCACTATTATTAATTTATTTTAAAAATAGAAGATAAAACAGGCTGAATATTATAAAAGCCCTTTACTAGTATAATATTTATTATATTCTCTATGATTAGTTTAAATTGCTCATCGGTTGCTACTGTTAATGTGCACCATGAGTTTTGGTCATCGGAAAATACGATTCACCGGAGCTTAAAATGAGAATTCTTCCAAAGGTCGCGATACAGGGGGAGGAAGGCTCTTTCAGTGAAGAAGCCGGGATAAAATACTGGGACAAATCCGTTGTATTCATCCCCAAAAGAAACGCCGATGAAGTGATCGAGGCGTTAGAAGCAAAAGAGGCTGATTACGGACTGCTTCCTTTAGAAAATTCCCTTATTGGCAGCATTACAACGACATATGAAGTTCTGCTTGAAGCAAATATCCCGATCGTCGGTGAAATAATCATACAGATCTCACACTACCTGCTGGCAACTAAAAAGACGCCGATGGACAGCATAAAAAAGATCTACTCCCACCCGGCGGCTCTTTCCCAGTGCTCCAGTTTTCTCAGAAAATTAAAAGATTGCGAAATAATCCCAATATACGACACAGCCGGAAGCGCTATGAAGATATCCAGGGAAAAGGACCCGGCCGTCGCGGCCATTGCCGGAATACACGCTGCTACCATTTACAATCTTGAAGTGTTGGCGGAAAAGCTGGAGGACTATCCGAACAACCAGACCAGGTTCATCGTCATCTCAAAAACCGACGAGGACACGTACAATAAAAATTCAAAAACATCGATCGTTTTCACCACCCTCCACCAGCCCGGTGCGCTTTATCAAATACTGAAGATTTTCAATGATTACGGTATAAACCTCACAAAGCTGGAATCCCATCCGCACAGGAGCGAACCGTGGAGATCCTACTTTTATCTTGATTTTGAAGGTCATGTAAAAGACAAAATGGCGCGCGAGGTAATTGAAGAGCTGAAAGAGCAGACAAACTTCCTCAAGATTATGGGCAGTTACCCGGTCTGGGCAGGTGCTAGAAAGGTTGAGCACCCGCGTGTTGAGGAAAGTGAAATAGAGGATAAATCCCACCTGCCGATTTACAGCCTCGAGCGAAAGGGAAGCAGGACGGCCATAACCCTCAAAAACCCGGATATGGACAAAGTTACCATTGGCGGAGGGTCTTTTACAATAATCGCCGGACCGTGCTCGGTAGAAGGCAGAAAACAGTTATTCAAGACCGCCAACATAGTAAAAGAATCAGGTATAAAAATTCTGCGCGGAGGAGCCTTCAAGCCGAGGACATCCCCATACAGCTTCCAGGGGCTTGGTGAGGAAGGTCTTAAACTGCTCAAGGAGGCCAGGGAAGCTTACGGGCTGTACATCATATCAGAGGTTGTGTCCCCCGCAGATGTGGAACTTGTGCTGCCCTACGTGGACATTCTTCAGATCGGTGCGCGCAACATGCAGAATTTTACGCTCTTAAAAAAAATAGGGAATGTCCAAAAACCCGTATTCCTGAAACGCGGGATGTCCGCAACAATAGAAGAGTTCCTGCTGTCGGCGGAGTATATACTGTCCCAGGGAAACGAAAACATAATACTCTGCGAGAGAGGCATCAGGACCTTTGAAACAACAACCCGCAACACTCTCGATCTTTCAGCAGTTCCCGTATTGAAGGAAAAAACCCACCTGCCCGTCTTTGTCGACCCCAGTCACGGGACCGGAAACAGAAAACTCGTGCTGCCCATGAGCAAGGCTGCGCTTGTTGCCGGTGCGGACGGCATCATGATAGAGGTTCATTTTCAGCCCGATTCCGCGATGAGCGACGGTGACCAGTCTCTCGACCCCCAGATGTACAGGGATTTTATAAGAGAGCTGGACGAGCTAGAGAAAAAATTGAACAGCTGACCCCTCCGGTCCATCATTGATTCATGATAAAACCGTACCGACCTCCTGCCGGATAAAATCAACGGGCATAATTAGCGAACCCGCCGAAATCCTCACATCTTCTGTTACGATGACAAGCCCGTCCCTTGAAACTTCTGAACTGGATACTTCTGCGATTGACATGCGGGAGGGGTCCTGTACATTTTCAAATGAACCATCCTTGCCGATTTTGCAATCTTTTTCTATCACCCTTGGATCCCCACCCAGAACAAGAGAGTTTTCAATCTCTACCCCTTCCTCAATGACGTTTGATGGTAGAATAACAGAGTTTTTTATAAAAGTATTACTGCCGACAGACACATCGTTAAAGATCACAGAATCCTCCACCCTGCCGAACACACTTGCCCCATTCCCGAGCAGGCTGTTCCTGATAACAGCACTTTGTCCTACCAGTGTATTGGATGTTGCCTTAACACGAAGCCTTTCATAAAGTTTTGTGAAGCTTTTATGCCGCAGGTATTTTATTATCCTCAGGTTTTCTCTATAATATTCGTAGGAATCCCTTATAAAGAAAGAAAACCCGGGAAAATCCGCAATCCGCTCAAAATTATAAAAAAGAGCGTCATCGAACAGGAATTGCGTGAAGGAATCAAACTCTTTATCTGCCCTTTTTTTACCCGCATTACCGATATAATCTTTTATAACGCTTATAAGATATTTTTTCTTTACACAGTAAAGGTCAGAGGGGATTTTTCCTACCTGTACTTTTATTATCCCACGGGCAGGTTTCAATCTAGTCATTAGAACGGACCAGTCAAGGACAGTCAGGTTCCCCGTCCGCCCGACAATTATGTTACTGCCAGTGTTCCGGCTGTTAACAAGTTCTAACAGTTTTTCCAGATCTTGCATACCCCCGGCGGTGATCACAGAGCTTGGGTATTGATCTATCCCGGTAACTTCCATGACATCCTTTACGGAAAAATTACCCCACAATGGAAGTTCGGACAGCAGGCCAGTCCGGCTGAAACCTGAAAACCGCCCTTTTACAATTTCATCAAATAGAAGAATGTGAAAATCATACATATTTTGCCTTATTTTAAATAAACCGGTTTATATTAATTTTTTCTACATTTAATTGAAAAATGTTGCCGACATGTTATATTATAATGTAATTAATTCTTGGCGCCTAATCCATTTTTTGAATCAAATAAGAATTCAAAAGGCAGCAAAATGGAAAAAAGTTCATATCCAGCCGGAAAGAGAGTATTCCGTATTGATGATGAATGTTATATAATCTACCTTGGCACAAGTTCTGACGATATTAAGCCCTTCCTTAGAATAGGTAATTCAAAAAATCTCGAAGATAAAATCACATCAAACATATATAATATTGTTATAACAGAATCGTATACCGGAAACCCGGCATACGAGCCTTACAACCTGAATATATCGGACCTCCATTCCAACAGGTATGTTGGTGAAAACAGCACTGTCGACAAGCTACTGAAATACCTTGAAAACTACAACATAAACACGGAAAACATCCCCCACTTCCATGATGTCAAGACCGGTGACCACAGTGCAATGCTCTACATGTACGACAATGGGAACCTGGCCCTTTCATATAATAATAAAGTGCTTTTCAACCTGCATAACATTGAAAAAAAGGATCGGCATTTTATAGAAAAAACCGGATGGATGAAGGGCCGGCTTGTAAAGAACTCCCTCCGGTATTTACCCGATCATTTTGACATGCCTGCTTTTTCTATAGTAGAAAATACTCTGCTTCTGCATCAGAGAGAACAGCTAATTGCCTTTGATTTGCCGGAGCATTACTATTTTTCTCTTGCCCGGCACGGCATAGACCCGGACCTGATAACCACGGTCATCACCAGCGAAGCCTCGGCGGGTTTCTTCGATTTGTGTAAAAGAAAAAAGCACACTAAAGAAGGCCTCAATGTGTTATCTGCAAATACAACCTCTCTCAAGAGCGCTCTCGAGCTTTTTACCGCAAAGGAACCCGACCCTCTCAAAGTAAAACTGGGCGTATTGTCTGACTTATCATCGGGAACGGCTGCCGGCTTTAAAATACAGAGGACTGAAAATAAATACTCTGTTACGAAAAACAACTTTCCCGGAATCATCATTTCAAACAGCCAGGTACCGGCAGATGATAAACAAATAGTAATAAATACTCAAAAAAAATTGTGCGTGCTTCCACACAGGAAAAAATCCGAAACAATTAAAATGGCAGACGGTATACCTCATCTAATAATAACTGGCACACCGGATAAAGAGACATTCATAGAAAATTATTTTAAAAGTCTGACCAACATTTTTAAGCAAACTGCCAACGATTCCGCACTGGTGCTTTCTGAACTGCTTTCTGAATTCTACGACATTATTACCCGGGACGAGGATGCCGGAAAAACCCTGATAAAAATAAAAAAAGAAATTAAAAAGATCAAATCTCTGACCGAAAACCCTTTTGTTTTTCTCATAAACAACGCCAGGGAGGCATGTCTTTACTTTACAAAGATTTTCTCTGAGAATAATGTGCAAAATAAGGCGGTTATAAAAAACATTTCGGATCTTAGAAACCGGATGAATAAGCTCCTGGGGGCGGTTGATACCATTGAAACACATCAGCCGCTCATAGGTGACTGCTTCATTGATGAAAACAGTTCTTACCTCTTTTTCAGGACGATAAAAAAAGTCATCAGCAGAGAGGAATACCTGCGGTATGACGAGGTCAAAAAAACATTAACAGACAGGAACAACGAAAAAGCCTCCTTATATGACCGTGAAAAAGAGCAGCTTTACGCGATTTTCGGGGAACTCGGGTCAAACACAAAAACAACTCAAAAAACAGTTTTAAAAAAAGAAAAATCTGCCGGTCGAGCGGAGTTAAAACCGGATTTAAAACCGTCTGTCAAACCAAAGCTCAAACAAAAACCGGAAAAAGTTATAAAACAAAAAAGGGAGACCGCACAACCCGCAAAGTCGGAAGAGACACATGTGCCGCCGGAGGTCACCGCCGCGGTACGAGCTAAGGGGAAAAAGCGGCTCCAAATATTAAAGATAATAATACCGGCAGCTGTAATTGTAATATTAGCTTTTGTCCTGTTATTACCACCTGTTTCTTTGCTTAACAGGAGTTTTAATAAAAAAATAAACCCGGATGAAAAAATACTGATAGAAGAGCCGGTAGAGGAAATCACTCCGGCAGAAACGAAAACCGGGCCCGGGGTAGAAGAAGAAGTAATAGCGGAAGACGATTTAAAACAGGTTGAAACCGCGAAACAGCCCGAAGAAACACAGGGTCCTGAAATTGATCCCGAAAAGTTGGAAGTCTTCCTATCCCTTGGGTATATTCAAATAACCATTCTCGATGTTTACAATCTCGCGAACAAGATCGCTATCGCAAACGGCTACAAGGAGCTGGATGGTGTTGAGCAGCTTGGGAAAAATCCCGACTGGATCTACCCCGGAAATGCATTCGAGCTTCCTGACACAACCGAATACACTGTTGTAAAAGGGGACACTGTATGGCACATCACCAGGCAGTTTATTCAAAAAAACGTCGACAGTGACTGGGAACGATACCAGCAGATAATAAAAGAAATAAAAGAAGAAAATAAAGATGAGCTCATAGCGGAGCTTGAAGACTTAAAAACAGGCTCGTACAGTGAAAATTTCTCCAAAGAGATCGAACAAGCGGTAAGCGGGCTGAACTGAATAAGCGCATGACCAAAGACGTAGGTGAAAATTAGCGCTGCCTTTATATGTGATTTAAATAATTTACCTTTACTACGGCAGGCAAATGTTTTATCATTTTATTAATATTTTAAAAGGTTTTTGACTTCAGTCGGAAAAGGAGAATACAATGGCAGGAGAACTTCCAAAAAGTCCGAACATTTTTCACCCAACAAAACCCTCAGCTGTCGGTTCAAGAAACAGCCTGGCACAGGAGGGAAGGGCCCAGAATGAAGAGTTTAAGCGTCTCGTTGAGGAGGAGGCGGACAAGGTCCTCAAAGAGATAAAACTCAAATTACCAAAAGAAGTGCTGGAAGAGCTGGATGTGACCGGTGGTATCAAGCAGAAACTCTACAACTATTTTAACCAGAACTATCAGAATATGTTCAACCGGTACATTGTGACAACTGAAGACGAAATGGTCAAAAAGATCAGGAACTTAGTCGACAAGGAAGAGCTGAAGGCTCTTGCCCGGTACACGCCGAAGGAAATTTCCGAGCTTCTCGACCAGGTGGGGGGTGCCGAAAGGTTCAACACAGGAGAAGTAGAAAAATCGATCGTCAATATCTACGGTCATCTGCAGGGGCATGTTCAAAGGGGAATGAACGACCTTGAAAACGAAACAAACGCCCTGCTTCGCCAGAAAACAGATGTAGGCGCATTTATAAGAGGTGAGAACGCCTACTCGGTTATCAAATGCTCTTTCAAGGACCACCCTGTAAAACCGAAAACAGTATCCAACGTCAAACTCTCGGTAAACATCCTTGATTCTGAACTGATAAGCCCTATCTTTCAGTACCAGGCTACAGTTGAAAATCTCATCAAGGATCAAATTTCAAAAACGATTATTGACCTTGTAGACCGGGAAGTAGAACACTTCCAGTCCCAGCTCGTCGACGAAGGAAAAGAGGAGCTTTCGGACGGGGAGCTCATGTTTGAAAAAATGAAAAGGATCCCGAATTACACTGATGATGAAAAAGACGATGAAAAATCCAGACGGTACACATTTCTGGCCAAGACCCTCATCGACAAGATCGAGGGGCTGAGGGCTGAGATCGACCAGTCCGAGTTCGATTCCCTGAACGTGCGGGAGAACCTCAAATCAATCGTTGATATTGAAAATATAAGGAACAGGGGCTTCAACACCGCGATAAACTCCCTCACCTCGATCCTGGACACAAGCAAGATGGGCTATCAGTACATTGAAAACCTGAAAAACGCCCGGGAAGTGGTTTTACGGGAGTACGAGGACACAGACCCTGTCCAGCTGCCTGACGAACGCTACCAGATAACACTGAAATATTACGACTATGCCCAGCTGCTAAGGGAAAGGGAAGCCTACGATAAACAGATGGAAGCATATAAAAATGAGATAGTGCACCTGTGGGACGTTACAGAAACAGTATACCAGGGCAGCAAATCATTTTTCAAAGTAAACGATTTTGATGATATAGCCAGGAAAGCCAAAAACAAGATCAAAAGACACATCAAGAGCGTAACCGGGGATACCCTGTACGAAGATATGGAAAAAACATGGAACGAAATACTTCATATCAAAGCCGGTGACACGGATGTTGAAAAGCTCAACCAGACCTACGTCCATGAGAAGAGCCTGCTGGAAAAAATGATCAGGATGACAAAGGAAAAAGTCCAGAAGATATACGGTTTCCAGAACCCGAAAATGAGGGTCATGCTTGACGAGCGGATCCAGTTCCTTGAAAACTCTTTCGAAGAGTTCGAGTACAAAATCAACCCTTATCATATACAGCCGGGGCTGATCCTCGATGTGGATATAACGAGTATAAAGAGGAAAAAATTCACCCTCAGCGGGATGGCCAATGTGCTCAACGAGTTTCTCCACGGAGTATCAAAAGGCTTTCAGGACGCGGCTTTCGCGTCATTCAGCAGGAGGAGATCAACAGTCAGGACTGACATCACGCAGAGTTTCTCTGATGAGGTCCGGGCGGAAGCTCCTGAACAGGTATCCTATTCAGCTTCTCTCATGGCTGAAGCAGGGGCGCCGAAAAGTTCAGGAGGAGGGGCAAAGGTAAAAAACAAAGCTGACGTTACCCCGTCAAAAAAGAAAAAATCCGATCTCGACGACCTGAAAGAACTGTAAAATGGATAATCAGTTAAATATACTCTCAAGCAGAGCAGGTTTCAATACTGCTCTGCGTCATTTTAAATCCGTCACCGCGTATGTGTCTGAAATTGCCGGGGGGGCAAACCTGGCAGACCTCATAAACGGGTCTCTTGAGGAAAATGAAATCCAGAGCTTCCAGGTCAAATCGATCCTCAACGCGCTGCTGATCGATAGATTCCAGTATTCATATAAGTCTCATAACCTGGAGCGGATGATCGAAAACGTGGATTCCATCGTAGCCTCTATCTCCGGGTGGAACAACCTGAACATGGTCCTGTCATATTCGCACCCTCAGGTGGGCCTGTCAATAATAAACCCAAAAAAGCGGGCGGCGTGGGAATCGATTCTTCCTCTTATAAAAGATGAGCTTATAGTAATTTACACAGGCGTGGTTACGGACGAGATCGACTCGGGCACCCTCGATTCCTCGATAAAGGATTTCATCAGCATCCTTTACGGGAAAAAGGTGAAACCGAAGGAAAAATACCTTGGTGAACGGGTCGAGGAAAAAGAGGAAGTACCGCAGGATACACATGTCCAGGCTCCCAAAAGAAGACTAACGCCGAGATATGCTGTCCAGGTCACGAATGAGCTTTTCCACAACGGCAATGTCGAGGCATGGAAAAAAATAATCGAAAGCTTCAAGTCAAAGTTTCCCGACCTCGATGTGCTCATCTGGTATGAAAACGAGAGGATAAACGACATTCACGCTCTTTTCAAATGGGGCAAGGTAAAGCATGGAGGGTCTATCTTTTTCAGCGTTGCCGGTGAAAATATTAAAGGAGTATCAAAGCTGCAAAGATACCTTTTTGAAGGGGCAAGCCCCCGTTTTGAAATTTTTTTGCTGGGTGCTCATGGAACAATTTTGGACCTTTTCTAAAGTTTGCACTGGTAGTAATTTACCCGAACCTTCAAAAATGGGCCGGCTCTGATTAAAAAGCTTCAAAATCATCAAATTTCCGAAACACACACTGTCAGGAAGGAAAATGAAAAAATACTATTCATTCAGCAGTACTGAATATATCAAAGACAAAGAAACACTTGAGATTGTCGGTATCAGGGGGAAACGGGTCATGGAGCTCGCCAGGCTGGGCGCACCCATCCTGCCCGGTTTTATGATTTCCAATGAAACTATCACCGAGTTGGCCTCATCACCGTCGAATACCAAAAAATTTATAATAGCGCCGGTAGAAAAAATCGAACGTCCTTTGAAAAAAAGGTTCAACGATGAAAAGAACCCGATGCTGGTAAAGGTGGTAGAAAGCCCACAGCTCAACATGATACAGGCCTTTTCCATACACAATATGGGGCTGTGTGACAAAACTGTCGGGGGGTTTTCGACCTATGTGGGTGAAGAGTTCGCCTACCACGAATACCGGAATGTCGTACGAAAGATAATTGACCTGGAATTGAAGACGGATGTAAACAGTGATAGGACCGAACAGCTCGAACAGTTTCAAAAATCGTTAAAAGCCTCCAAAAAGCAGAACAAAATCAAGGAACAGATCGAAAAGATCAAACCCCTGTTCCCCAATGAGATCTTTACCAACGCCTACGATCAGCTTCTTTTTGTGATCGGACTGTTTCATTCATTCTTTAAAACCAGCAACAGCAGCATCGACTCGGCGCTCCTTATCCAGGCCATGACATTCGGCAACTATGGGGAGGAAAGCTACTACGGAAGCTATTACACGCGGGACAATATAACAGGCGAAAATGAAATAAAAGGAAAATTTTTTGTAAATGCCTTTGACGCGACCCAGACAAAGGGGAAAGAGATTTCACAGATCGATAGACCCTTTCTCAAAGATCTGAAAGAAATCGCGGACAATCTTGAAAAACATTTCAAGGAGATCCGTCAGATAAGATTCACGGTTGAAAACAGCACGCTCTGGGTGATAGACCAGGTGCCTGTTCTCGGCAAATCCACACAGGCAGAGATAAAAACACTGCTTGAACTTCATTCGAAAAAGATCATTGATGACAATTATATAATAAACGCGATTAAACCGGGAAGGCTCTCTGAAATACTCCATTCCGTTATCGATCTTGAAAGTGCTGAAAAGCTGCCTAAGACGAAGGGGGGCATCGCGGGGGCAGTGGGTGCGGCCATAGGGAAGGTATATTTCACGACCGAAGGGCTGCTGAAAGCCTACAAAAGAAGTATCCAGGTGGGCGAAAACTCTAATTTCATCCTTGTCATGCCTGCCACCTTTGCTGAAGATGTCAAGGCGATCGAAGTTGCTAAAGGAGTGCTCACTGCCGAAGGCGGGTACGCGTCGCACGCTCCTGTTGTAGCCCGGAGCCTTGGTAAAGTGGCCATGGTTTACCTGGATATAAAATTCTTGAAAGACTCTGTGAAAATCGGTACCAGGACCATTAAAGAGGGTGACTGCATTTCACTGAACGTGCCCTATTATGAAGACCCCACCATTTACTTTGGAAAAGTAGATCTCACCGAACCGTCCCATAAAGATAGCGGTCTTCTGGAATTCCTTGAAATTGTCCAGAGAAATCTTGATGATTTTGACGTTCACGCAAACGCAGACCAGCCCAAGGACGCTCAGCTCGCAAAGCTTTTCAAAGCCGCCGGGATCGGCCTATGCAGGACCGAGCACATGTTTTTTCATGAAAAGCGGATCAATATATTCAGATCCATGATCATCGCGGGTGATAAAAAAGAGAGGGCAAAAGCGCTTGGAAAACTGAAGGAGATGCAGGTCGCCGACTTCTACAAGCTCTTCAAGATCATGGAGGGGCTTCCGGTCACGATACGTCTGCTTGACGCTCCTTTACACGAATTCCTGCCTCACACGAAAGAGAGCATGGACAAGTTCATCAAATTTATTCAAGCAAAGCAGCCGAAACTGGATGAAAAGGAAATTAGACTGCGCTGTGACATGAAAAAAGAGTTTAATCCCATGCTCGGGCACCGAGGCGTAAGGATCGCAATCTCATACCCCGAGATATACAACATGCAGACAAGGGCTATATTTGAAGCGGCGTACAGCCTGAAAAAAGAAAGAATTGATGTAAAACCCGAGATCATGATCCCTCTCGTTATGAGTGAAAATGAGATCAAAACAATAAGAAAGGGGAAAAAGATAGAAGGGGCGGCGATTATAGGTATAATGGATATTGAAAACGAGGTAAGAGAGAGCTTTAAATGCGGCCCGATCGATTACAAGGTCGGAACAATGATCGAGCTTCCGGCAGCAGCTCTGCAGGCCGATAAAATCGCCAGGTACGCCGAATTTTTCAGTTTCGGGACAAATGATCTAACACAGACAACAAACGGTCTTTCAAGAGATGATTTCAACTCCTTTTTTACGGACTACAACGAGTTCGACCTCCTTGGGGAAAACCCGTTCCAATACCTCCAGGAGCAGGTAAAGGAACTGATCAGGATAGCTGCCCAGAGAGGGAGGCTCACGAGGCCTGACCTCATCATGGGGATATGCGGAGAACATGGTGCTGAGCCATCAAATATACCTTTTGCGAAAGAGATAGGTTTGAACTATGTTTCCTGCTCACCCTACGGTATACCGATAGCCAAGCTCGCCATCGCGCGGTATAATCTCAGTAAAAATTCTGATAACGGGTAATATCTAAAAAGACGGGCTGACTATAAGCATCAGTTCTTTGACGGTCCGGTCTCTCCTGAATAACGGGGTTAGTACCGCATCTTTTTAAACAGCTTTATCACCTTTGTCAACACCTCGAGAAGGTATATCTTCATTAGAGTTTCGGATATCCAAACACTTTTGTTATAGCGGGTTGCAATGACCATGAACTCTTCATAGCTTATGCATATTTTGTTGTAATAAGTATTATCCTGCACATCGGCAAACAGATTGCCGAAGAACACCTCTTTTATGGCCTTATCCAGAAGAACACTGCCATTGTAATAGTGTCTGTGGGCTGTGTTGTTAAAACCTTTACTGGAGGGAATATAGTATTTTTCAATGAGCATGTTCATCAAAAAAGCTTTTGAAAAATCTATAAACAAATTGAGGTTCTCACCTTCCGATGAGGAACCGGCGGATTCTTTTAGCGATTCAAGGCTGACAATACCGAACTTCAGGTCCGTGAGAGAATCCCTGTACCGGATCTTTCTCACTCCCTCTTTCCGTAGATGCACATTTTCAAGCCCGTATTGATAATATTTATATACCCCCTGAAGCACTCTGTTTATCGATTTGTTTAACCTGGTGATGAAGCTTACTTCACGGGCCTCGTAAAAAGATTCATCGTTTTCGGAATCCGGGGAAGTTAGATACTCGAGGGCCATCTCATAAGCAAGGTTGAGCTCCGTCATTCGCACATTCGCCCGTGATTCATCGTTCCTGTTAAAATCGGGGTGATATTGTTTGGCGAGCCTGCGGAATGTAGAATTCAACTCACTGATCGAACAAGATGGGGTCAGCCCCAGCATCTTCAGCGCTTTTTCGTTCTCCATATGTTAATTATGGTGTGAAAACATCTTTTTGTCAAATAAAATTGATAAGATGGACTTACATTTCTCGCGGACGGATAAAAAATTATACGTTATGGTAGAGCCCGCGAATTATCCTGAAAAGCACATCGAACCCGCCCACCGTGATGATAACCACAAGATACCCTACAGGTTTAGTGAAGTTGAGATCCATCTGTCTAAAAGACGGGACAAGATCATGATCGGAAAAAAACCGGTTATCACATTCGGTTCGTTCACTATTTTAAAGCCCACGGGACACAATTTTTCCTATATTTTTTTCAACACCGAGGACATTATCGATGGGATCGGCAACTTTTTCAGTGAAACATTATGGAACAACGCGAATGTGCCGAAAAATGATGCCAATAAATGCGCGGAAATAATAAAGGGTATCTTTAAATATTTCGTTGACTTTCAAATCGAATAGGCCTTTCATAGTCTATTCTGTGTGAGCATCCGTACGGTCCCTTCCAGATCTTTTATATGTTTCTTCTGCGTGTCAATGACCGAAAGAAGTTTACCGATGTTGATCTCTTCCTCCAGCTGATTCAGGCCGCCAAGCTCCTGGAAGTCATTCCGGGCCTCAATTTGTGTCAATTCGAACGTATCTTTGTAGTAATTGAGGTCCAGCGGCATTTCAGGAAACCGGTCGGACTGGATGATCTTCTGCGCTATTCTCTCGATATCTTTCGAGGCTATCGAATGTTTATCTTTGACAGAAAGAGGTGTGTGCTCCGAAAGCGCCCGATCAACAGAATCATCAGAATATATCAGGCCCATGCATTCAACATCCAGCACAAGTCCGTTTTTAATAAGATCTCTGAGTTTTTCTATTATTAGAAGAACATCCGGGGTTTCGGCCATGTTGATAACGATCTTCGGCTTAAGAACGGAAATATATTTTTTTGCTTTCTCTCCGCCTTCAGGATCTATTTTCTGTATTTCTTTGGTTATCTGGGCAATATTGACAAAAGAATCCGGGTCCTTTTCTTTTATTATGCTTCGTAAATAAAGAGAAACATCCCCGTTCCGGTTGAAGGCCCTCATAAGAAAACGAAAAACAAGACTTTTAAGAAACCCGTACACATTTAATACTGATGTCGTCTGCCCAGTTGTTACTGCAAACCCGGAATTGGATATAAGAAAGAAATCCAGCACATTAAAATTGCTCCCCGAACCAAGGTCAAGTATGACATATTCGGCTTCCAGCTTTAAAATATTGTTTAAAAGTCTCTTTTTTTGAGAGAAGTTAATGTTGGCGAGCCCGGGCACAAGCACATCCCCGGCGATGAACCTGAGATTTTTATAAGGGGTTGTCTGGATGATATCCTGAAAAAGCACCTCTCTGCTTGAAATAAAATTGCCAATCCCCGGTTCGGTATTTTTCAACCCGAGACATGTGTGAAGATTCGACGCGCCTAGATCAAGATCGATAACAACAGTATTTTTCCCGCTCCCGGCAAGCGCAAGAGCAAGGTTAGCGGATAATACCGTCTTCCCCACTCCCCCTTTTCCGCCTGCTATAGGGATTATTTTCCGCCTTGCATTTTCATTGATCACCATAAAAGCGTCCTTTCTCTAACTCATGTAAGTATAAACTCAAATATTACCGACAATCAAGCTGTTTCTAATACTCGGCAGACACAGCGGATTGACTAATTCGGTCATCGCGGCGCTATTAAAAAAGCGATTGCTTATACCCGATAAAAATGTGTAAATTATGATTTGCCCGAACGCAATTGGATATCCCCAATGTTGGCAGCCCTGTTCTTTATAAAACATATTTTTCTTGCAAACTAAAGTTTGTGCTTAAAAAGCATCAAAACCGGTACTGAGATGAAAAAAATAAAGGAGGAAAAATGTACTTCAAATTAAAAATAAGTCCCTCTCTCCTGGCGGCAGATTTCGGCTGCCTTGCAGATGCCGCGCTGGAGGTCGAAGCCGCGGGAGCTGAAACGCTCCACGTTGATTTTATGGACGGGCACTATGTTCCAAATATTGCTTTCGGTTTAGACCTGATACCCGCGTTGAAAAAAAGAGTAAAAATACCCCTGGTCTCCCATCTGATGATCTCAAATGCCGAAGAACGTCTTGATGATTTTATAAAAACCGGGACAGACTATATTATAGTCCAGGAAGAAGCAGTAACAGATCTCAACGAAATACTAAAAAAAATTAGAAGTAACGGCATCAAAACGGGTTTCGCGATCTGCCCGGACAGACCGCTGAAAGAAGTCTACAGCGGGCTGAACAATATTGACTATCTTATTGTCCTCGGTGTTTTTCCAGGATTCGGGGGGCAGAAATTCATCGAAGACACCCTTTTTAAAATAAAAGAGGCCCGCGATTTCATGACAAAAAATGAACTCACCTTTGATATAGCTGTAGACGGCGGAGTAACCTTAAACACTGCCGGGAAAATAGTAAAAGCGGGCGCAAACGAGCTTATTGCCGGGACAGCGATCTATGGAGCGGGGGACATAAAAAAGGCGGTCCAGGATTTCCTCGCGCTGGGATAAAAAAACCGGGCTAACGAACAAACCCCGGATCATCCGGGCTGAGTTTAAGGACACTAATAAGGTTGCTGTGACTATTGCCCTGAACAAGAAACTGCCGGTCTTCTCTTTCCTCAACAATTATCATAAACGAATAGAGCATTCCGTTCGGTGTAAAGGGTACAACCGCCCTGCCTTCTATGACCTCGTCCCCGGGTATCAATTTTATGCTTTTCAATACAAGCCCGTCGGGAAATGAAACGGGGTTGAGATAGCGGTCCCTCACCTCTCCGGCCGGGTTCCCCAGTTCGGAAACGGTAAAATAGTACTGCCTCTCTTCAATATCCATGTTAAATAAGTATACTTTTTTTTCAAGAATAGCTTTATCGTTTATATAATTGAGCGTATTCTGCAAAGTCATGACAAAATTTTTTGTCCTCTGAGGGTTGATCGAAGAAACAAAACGCGGGGTCACAACAAAAAAAATGATGGATATTATCATCAGTATAACAAGGAGCTCAATCAGTGTGTATGCTTTCAATATACAATGTTTCATAGGTAAACTGTTATGTTCAGGGACCCTAATGCGGTCAAGCTGCATTCTTGCAACTTCGGGCTTGCCCGACTTTTTAATATGTTTCCAGCAAAATAAAGTTTGTGCAAACTAAAGTTTATGCCCAGAAAGCAAGAAAATTGTTATTAAGGTACTATTCCCAGTTGACTATGTCGGCGTCGTAGCCTTCCCCTCCCTCTTCTCCGTTCTTACCGCGAGAGTAGAGGTCGTAGTCCGCGTTATTGACACCCGGTGATACATACACGTAAGGACTCCCCCACGGATCATCCGGCAGTTTTCCTTTTACAAGGTACCCGCCCTCTCTCCAGTTTTGCAGGTCGTCGCCGGACCCGGGCTTTGCGACAAGGGCCCTCAGTCCCTGATCAGTTTCCGGATATCTGCCGTTATCGAGGTAGTACAGCTCGAGGGCCTGTTCAAGATTGGAAATCTCCACCTTTGCTTTTACTACCCTTGCGTCTTCAGGTCTTTTTGTCAGTTTCGGTACAACAAATGCGGCAAGGATCCCGAGGATTACGATGACTACCATAAGCTCAATCAGGGTAAAACCGTCATACGTACTTGAATGTTTTTTATCAGATTGTGAATCGCGTTTCTTTTTCTTGGTAGCTGATAAATAGATCATCTTAAATCTCCGTATTTTAAATCCTGATTAGTATAAAAATATTACAATTTACCGTAAAAAACAACTTTAAGTTCTTTTCATAATCTCCATCCCGGTATAAAGTATAACCCTAAACCGAAAATTTTTCGCCCCAATTTTTAGGAGAAACCTTTTTTCATGCAAAAAATCCGGGATCACTACTTTGAAAAGGCAAAACAGGAGAAGTACTTTGCCCGCTCGATTTACAAGCTGGAAGAAATCGACAAAAAGTACAGATTATTTAAAAAGGGTGTAAAAGTTCTCGATATAGGATGTTCACCCGGTTCGTGGAGCCAGTATATGCTTAAAAAGGTCGGAACCGGAAGCATCGTGGGTATTGACATCAGCAACAGTGTCCGGATTCATGACAATCGTTTCACTTTTATACAGGGAAACATCTTCGATTTTGATCCGGAATTTCTGAAAAAACAGTTTGGATCATTCGATATAATAACAAGCGACGCAGCGCCAAAAACCACAGGGAACAAATTTTCCGATGCCGTACAATCTCTGGATATTGTTAGCAGGGTATTTTCAATCGCGGAAATAATTTTACCACCCGGAGGGACTGCTATCGCCAAAGTATTTCAGGGAGAAGACCTCAAACCTTTCATAGAAGAGATAAAAAACAACTATAAAAGAGTTTCATTATTCAAACCGAAAAGTTCCCGTAAAGAAAGCAGGGAGATCTTTATAATTGCACATAACCGGAGGAAAGCGCAGTGATACGAAATGTAAAAGCATTAACAGCTTCATCCTTTTTTTCCATGTTTTTTGTCGGGATTACGGCCGTGATCATCGGAGCCGCCGCAACGAACATCGGTCTTCTTCCCCATCAGATCGGGCTTCTCATGTCGATCCAGAATGTCGGATTTATTATCGCGGTCATAATTTCAGGTTCGCTTGCAGACACGTATGAAAAGCCGAAATTACTGTTTATCGGAAGTCTTGTACTTGCAGCCGCTTATTTCCTTTTCTATAAGCACCCCTCATTCCTGCTGAACATGCTCATAATGTTCTTCATGGGTGCAGGAATAGGTGTATATGAAGGTGTGCTGGATGCAATGCTCTTGGACATTCATAAAAAAAATGAAAGCCGGTATATAATTATTAACCACCTGTTCGTCACACTTGGCGGACTTGCAATCACGGTCTACCTTATATTTCTGCAGATGAACTGGCGCAGATCCGTCATTCAAGCTTCGATCGCAGTATTTCTGGTCGCCATATTTTACTTTCTTGCCCGGCTGAAAATTGAAACAAAGGGCATGGACAGATTTAAGGACAGATTGGGGTTTTTACGAAAACAAAAGGTCATAGTCCTTCTTTTTATCGCGGCTATCTGTGCGGTCGGATATGAACTTGGCAATATTGGTATCATGACAACCTTTCTCATGGAATTAAGAGGTTTCGATCAGATCACGTCCAAAATAGCGCTTGTGCTGTTCATATCGGGGACCGCAGTCGGAAGGATAATTGCGGGTATTTTTATAAAAAATGAAAAAATATTAAAAACCATCATTCTGCTTTTCGGCTTATCAACTATTTTTATCAGCTGTGTGTATTTTACAAACGTTGGTCGTTTTATTTATGTTTTTGTATTCTTTTCAGGGATGTCGGTTTCGGCGCTTGTTCCTCTCATCATTGCAATAACCGGGCTGACTTATAAGGATATCTCAGGAACAGCAATGGGGGTCATAAAATTAGCCATGCCTATCGGCGGGGTCCTCATACCCTTTACACATTCCCTGCTCACAAAGTATGTTTCATTTGAAAAATCGCTTCTTTTGTTTCCTGTAATAATGGCAGTGAGCTTTATAATCCTGCTGATGAACAGAAAAGAGTTCCAAACAGGGAATTCCTGACTAATTAACCGGGTAAATCGACATTTATATAAAAACCGACGTACCCTTTCACAAGATTTGGTGTGATACAAAAATGATAGCTTTAATAGGTATTTTAAATAAACCATTTGACTACATAGTTTAATTCTTTTATATTTCGGTTTTGATTTAATGAAAAACCCTGCGGCAAATTTCAGAAAAAATATCTATTAACACTTTTTTCGGGGAGTATTTGATGAAAAATCTTACCATGGTTGTGCTGGTAAAACAGGTGCCGGACACTAAAAACATTACCGGCGAGGCAATGAAGGAGGATGGGACCGTGAACAGGTCCGCCCTTCCCGCAATATTCAATCCTGAGGACCTGAACGCTCTCGAGATGGCCCTTCAGGTAAAAGAACAGTACGGTGGGACCGTCAATGTCATTACTATGGGGCCCCCTTCTGCTGTTGACGCCCTCAAAGAAGCGCTCTACAGGGGTGCGGACCGTGTAATGCTGCTGAGTGACCGCAAGTTCTCGGGTTCCGATACACTTGCCACCTCATTCGCGCTTAAACAGGCAATCATTTCAAAAGTTTCCGACTATGATATCGTGTTCTGCGGGCGACAGGCAATCGACGGAGACACCGCCCAGGTGGGGCCGCAGACGGCCGAAAAACTGGACATACCTCAGCTCACTTATGTGACCCGGATCGAGGAGCTGGATGACAAAAAGATCAAAGTCAAAAGACTGATCGACAACGGCTCTGAGATCGTCGAAGCAGACCTCCCCGCTTTACTTACGGTAACAGATTCCGCAAACGAGCCCCGGCCTTTTATCGTAAAAAAGATGTTAAAATACAGGAAAGCCGCAAGCAAGCTTGATCTGGAAAAACTTATGCCGCGGTATCCCAGGTTTGAAAACATCGAAGCTCTCCAGGAGCACTTCATAAGCAAGGGGCTTTTTATTGAAGTCTGGGGGATCGATGACATAAACGCAGACCCGGAAGAGGTTGGCTTCGCAGGCTCTCCAACCATGGTCAAAAAGATCGAGAGCATTTCCCTGACAGGAAAAGGGTTTAAGGAAATCGAGCCGACGGATGAAGGGATCAAGAATTTTGTTGCCGAGCTGATAGAAGATCACACATGGTAATACAATAGTCGATGGTGCTGCCTCACGGACACGGCCGCCAATTCATTCTAATTAGGAGAAATTTGATGGCAAAATATGGAGAAGTGTGGGTTTATGCTGAACAGGAGTGGGACACACTGCAGGAAATCGGTATCGAGCTCCTTTCAAAAGGCAGAGAGCTGGCCGACGCCCTTGGTGTAAACCTTTCCGCTGTCCTTGTCGGCTCAAATGTCAAAAAACACGCGGACCCGTTGTTCCAGCATGGAACTGACAGAGTTTTTGTTTGCGAAGACCCTACACTGGAATACTATGACACTGTAAAATACGCGAAAACGCTTACAGATCTAATAACCGAGCATAAACCGGAGGTTGTGCTTTTCGGAGCTTCGACACGGGGAAGGGACATTGCACCACGCATTGCCTCCACGTTAAAAGTCGGTTTGACCGCGGACTGCACAGACCTGCAGATTGGTGATTATAAAAAACCGGGCGCGGGCGGGGCTGAGTACAAAAACCTGCTCTACCAGATACGGCCGGCCTTCGGCGGTAATATTATAGCCACGATCGTTAACCCCAGCACACGGCCCCAGATGGCAACAGTACGGGAAGGCGTAATGCCTACCCCCCCTTTACAGTACGGACGAAAAGGTGAAATTATTGTTTATAAACCTGAGCTGAAAAACTTAAAAAACATTACACGGATACTGAGCAGAGAAAAAACTGAAAAAAGAGTCAACCTTAAAGCCGCCAATATAATCGTTTCCGGCGGATACGGCGTAGGATCGAAGGAAAACTTCAAGTTGATATACGACCTGGCCGGAGTACTGGGCGCCGAGGTGGGCGCGAGCAGGGCTGCCGTAGACGCGGGTTTTATAGTCAAGGACCATCAGGTCGGACAGACAGGCACAACGGTGAGGCCCAAACTTTACATCGCCTGCGGAATTTCAGGGTCGGTCCAGCACAAGGCCGGCATGGACCAATCCGCAAAAATCGTCGCAATAAACAACGATTCCGGCGCTCCGATTTTCAGCGTTGCCCATTACGGTATCATCGGAGACCTCAACGAGGTTATTCCTTTAATGATAGAAGACATTACGAAAAGGCGGGTGGACTAGATGGAAAACTTCTTTACTGATAACGAAGACATACAACTTATTTTTAAAAATTCAGACATAACAGAACTGATCGACTTGAAAGAGGGCGACTATTCCGATTCCGAGGAGTTTGACTATGCGTTCACCGATGCCCGGGACGCTAAGGAAGGATACAGGGAGATACTTACTCTTATAGGCGAGATCGCGGCGCAGATAATCTCCCCCCTCGCCCCGGGCATAGATGAAGAGGGGTGTCATTTCAACGCAGGTACCGTCACTTACGCTGAAGGCACGAAAAAGTGCCTGGACGTTCTCAGAAAGTCAAATCTTATGGGCTTCACGCTCCCAAGGAAATACGGCGGGCTGTACCTCCCCAGCGTTATATATTCCCTGAGCATTGAAATGGTGTCCCAGGCCGACGCAAGCCTCATGAATATTTTCGGTCTGCAGGATATTGCTGAAACAATAAACGAGTTCGCCGGCGAAGAGCAGAAAGAAAAATATCTCCCGCTGTTCTCAAGCGGCAGCGTGACCGGCGCGATGGCTCTAACAGAGCCGGATGCAGGGTCCGACCTGCAGGCTGTTCAGCTCAAAGCAACATATGACGAGGCAGACGGGACGTGGCACCTGGACGGGGTAAAAAGATTTATCACAAACGGATGCGGCGATATACTGCTTGTTCTGGCAAGAAGTGAACCCGGTACCAAAGACGGAAGGGGCCTGTCAATGTTTATCGCCGAGCATGATGAGTCACTTGTTGTCAGGAGGATCGAGAACAAGCTCGGTATACACGGTTCCCCTACGTGCGAACTCCAGTTCAACAACACAAAAGCCTTTCTCGTAGGAAAAAGGAGAATGGGCCTTATCAGATATGTAATGGCTCTCATGAACGGCGCCCGTGTCGGTATTTCGGCACAGGGTATCGGCATCGCCCAGGCGGCATATCTTGAGGGGATGGAATACGCCAGGGCCAGGGAGCAGTTCGGGACGGCAATAATAAACATGCCTCTTGTCTACGAGATGCTTATCAACTCGCGCGTGAACATCGAAGCCGCGCGAGTTCTCCTCTTTACCGCGTCAGAGGCAGTGGATCTGAAAAGAGGTTATGAGCTTGAGCTTGAAAGAACAGAAAGCCCGTCAAAAAAGCTCAGACAGAAGGCAAAGTACCACAGTTCTCTTGCAGCGCTTCTCACTCCGATGTCAAAATACCTCTCAACAGAATACGCCAACAAAGTATCCTATGACATGCTGCAGGTGCACGGGGGCACAGGTTTTATGAAGGATTTTAACATCGAAAGACACTACAGGGACGCGCGAATAACAAACATTTACGAAGGCACAACACAGCTGCAGTTCGTGGCCGCGATGGGCGGTGTGATCACACGTGTCATGGAGCCCGAGCTGGACAGGATGGAGAGTCTTTTTACCGAGGATTTTCAAAAGCCTTACCTAAAAGAGCTGAAAGAAAAAAGAGAATTGTTGAGCAAAACCATTGATTACATAAAACAAAAGGAAGACCACACCTACCAGTCGTACCATTCAGGCAGGATAGTGGACATGGCGACCAAGCTCTACACTTCCTATCTTTTTCTCAAATACGCGCCTTTTTCGGACAACAAGAAAAAGACCACAACGATTTTCTTTGAAAGAGAAATGCCCGAAATAGAAAAAAATTACGCAGTCATCTCAAGCGGCAGGAGCGCTGTTATAGATGAGTGTGAGGCGCTGCTTAACGGGGAATAACCAGGAGCTTGTTCCCTTCGTCAATCGCCCTTATCATTCCGTCGTTTCTGAAAGCTCTTTCAGAGATCCAGGCGTCGGGATCTTTAACCGGAATAAAACCACCGGGGATGACCTTTTCGTCAGGGAGATCGGAGTAAAGATATAGCTTTACCTCCTGCTCCAGCTGCAGCTTGAGGATCCTGTCCGTTTTCCACAGATAAAGCTCGAAGTTATCTTCTATCCATCTCTTTCCCTCTTCAAGCGGTCTTTTGATCCATGTCACGAGGTTGTCCCAGAAAAGAAGTTTCGCCTTCAAATCCGGTGCAAGCCCACTCACTTCCTCTTTTAGTTCCGGTCTTCCCGCACAGGGCGCCAGTATCAGTGCATCCCCTCCCTGCTTTATTGCAAACTTCAGGGCCATATCAAAGCAGTTCTGAACACCGTACAGGGTGTTACAGGCAGGCGGGCCGCCTGGCGAAATAACCACATATTTTGTTCTTTCGATATAATGCACAGCGTGTTTGTCCACCGCGGCTGTCATTTCCCTGCTTACAATATCCAGGTCGCCGGCCTTGATCCAATCGATCGATCTTGATGAAGAGATCATATCAAGAAGGAACTCCGGCACCCGTCCTACATCTCTGAGATCCCCATCAATGATCAAATGCCTGTTCGCCATTTTCCTGACATATCTGTTGTCCTCCCCGAACGGGTTTCTTCGCCTTGATTCATCAGCATGATGGGGGTTTCTCCCGGCTGAAGAGTATTCATGATCAAGCGCGTGCTTATGGGTGGATGTTACCGTCCTCCTGGAGGAGAGTCCTGGACACACCTGCTTGTCGGCGACACTGTAGCCGTTCATGTAATGGTGCTTGGATTCATGCCCGAAAACACGGACCTCGGTTTTCAGCCACTCATCCCAAACCTCTGCCGGAGTGCCAAGCGCGGTCTCGCCGAGATAAACATGCTCCCCGCTGTCGCAATCATTCGCCATGACCCTTACAGGTCTGCCGATTTTTTCTGCTATGGTCTTAACTGCCTGGATCAAATTTTTCCCGTAAACTCCCGGATCGTGCGTCCCCGTGGCAATAAATACCGTAAGGCTCTCAGGGTCTCCGGCAAAGATCTCGGCCATCATTCTGTCGACGATAAGTTCCTGCAGCCCCCATCGGAATTCATCGGATATGACGAAACCCACCCCCTTGCCTTTAACCATATCCCTGAGTCTCTCTGTGCCATCGGGTCTGGCAAGTGCAGTGTCGATCCTTTCGTTCATCCCGGCCATGGTGAGTATTTCTTCCGGCGGATGGGTTTTTACCAGGCCCCCCGCAAGGAAACCCTCAGGGAAACTAAGCTCCATGATATTTTCCCCGTATGTAAACGGCAGCTTTGTTTTCATAATTTTCCTTTAGATCGTGATATTTTCACAGTGTGTTATGTAAAATACTGTATACAAAATAGCTAACTTTTGCGTCAACGGACAATTTAAATGAAACTCCTGATTTTGTTAATGAACAATCACATAAACTTCTTATTCTTTCCTACATTACTTGTTATATTCCGTTTACGGCCATCCCGTTTAGGGTAGACAGAAAGAGGGCAAGTTTTACAATGAATGTCAACGGGAAACATTATCGCACAATCTGGTTAAAAGAGGACGATCCGAACACAGTCCAGGTCATCGATCAGCGTTTTCTTCCTCACGATTTTGTTGTTGAAGATCTCACTACCGTGGATGAAGTAGCCCGTGCAATAAAGGATATGCACATCCGCGGGGCCGGGTTGATCGGTGCAGCTGCCGGCTACGGGATGTACATTTCAGCATTACACGCGCCAAAAAATTCTGAAAAAATATTTCTGGAAACTTTAACATCCGACGGCGCGAAGTTGAAAGCCACGCGCCCTACGGCGATCAATCTCGAGTGGGCAGTGCAGCGGCAGATAGACGCAATTACCGCTGCTCGAGGAATTAACGCAAAAATGCAGACTGCATACAGCAACGCGCAGGCGATTGCAGATGAAGATTCCGATTTTTGCCGTCGAATCGGCGAACATGGATTGGAAATCATCAGGGAAATAAGCCGGATCAAGGACGGTGAAGCAGTAAATGTGCTGACTCACTGCAACCCGGGATGGCTGGCTTTTGTGGACTACGGCACTGCGATTTCCCCTGTCTACCTTGCCCATGATCGCGCGATTAAAGTCCATGTCTGGGTCGATGAGACCCGGCCGCGCAACCAGGGTGCCCGGCTGACTGCATGGGAGCTTGGCCAGCACGGTGTACCGCACACAGTTATTCCTGACAACGCGGGCGGACATCTGATGCAGAACGGTATGGTGGACCTGGTGATAACGGGGACTGACCGTACAACATACACCGGCGACGCAGCGAACAAGATCGGCACCTACCTGAAGGCGCTGGCTGCTAACGACAATGGTGTCCCTTTCTATATCGCGCTCCCATCCTCAACCTTTGACTGGCAGGTACGGGACGGAATAAAGGAAATCCCGATCGAGCAGCGCGATGAAGAGGAAGTCAAGTATATTGCCGGTCTGAACGACGGAGAAATAAAAAAAGTCCTTTTAACACCCGAAAACAGCCCTGCCGCGAATTACGCTTTTGATGTAACACCAGCGAGATTGATCACGGGTTTGATCACCGAAAGAGGGGTGTGTAAAGCTTCAGAGGAGGGAGTGCTGGCTTTGTTTCCTGAAAGAAGGGTTCCTGGTAACCCTTAAAGGGTTCCTGGTAACCCTTAAAGGCTCCTGGTGACTTTGACAGTTTTTCCATAATCTTAATATTTATTCCGAATACTAAAACATTTACTTCGATTTCATAAATAGTTATTTAGTTCTTGGTAATAAATCACAAAATTCACTTTATTGAGCCGTTTCACCGCGACTAATTAGTTCTATTTAACTGTTTATATTTTCATAATTAATAATGTTAATAATACTTAGTTAAATTGAAAATACTAATTATTTACAAAGAACTAATTATAAAACAGAAATGGATTTTTCCGCAAGCAAAAACAGTTCTAATGATCGTTTACATTAACACCGTGAAGACCCGGCTTCGCCACCTGCAGATAACTAAAAAGGGAGTGCAGTGTGCCTTATAAAGCTCTTGATGAAAACAGTGTTCCGGACTATGTGAAAAGCCGCCCCGCTCTCGGCGGATTATTCCCCTCGGATTGTGATGTGGGGGTGAAAGAAATCGGCGACGGGAATGTAAACCTGGTTTTTATGGTCGAAAACAAAGATAACCGTGAACATTCAGCGGTGCTTAAACAGGCATTGCCTTACCTACGTGTAGCCGGAGAGTCATGGCCCCTTACACGGGAAAGAATGCGTTTTGAAACCCAGGCCCTTCTAAAATATAATGAGCTGGCACCCGGCCTTGCGCCGGAGGTATACGATCACGACGAAGAAATGTCGCTGGTCATTATGGAGCATCTTAAGGGTTTCGAGATAATGCGCAAACCTCTGGTAGCTCGAAAACGTTTCCCACGGTTCGTTGATCATATCTCGACGTTTATGGCAAGGACACTGTTTTTTACATCGGATCTTTACCTCACACGTGTGGAAAAAAAAGGACTGCAGGACCGGTTCGTACACCCTCAATTACACAAGATCCAGGAAGATTTTGTCTTTACCAATCCGTACATGGATTCTCCGGAAAACAACTGGAACCCTGAAATCGACGCTGAAGTAAAGGCTGTCAGAAGCAACAGTACACTGAAACTGGCACTGGCCGAGATCAAAGAATCCTATATAACACACGTGCAGGCGCTTATACACGGCGACCTGCACACAGGAAGTGTCATGCTCAATAATGACCGCACCTGTGTTATCGACCCTGAATTCGCGTTTTTCGGCCCAATGGGTTTTGATGTAGGAGCCATGCTCGAAAACCTGGTTTTAAACCTTCTCTCCCATTACGCCCACACAAAAGATCCGGCAGAACGTTCTGTCTACCGTGAATATCTGCTCGAACTCGTAAAAGGTGTTTGGGATGAGTTCGCCCGTAAGTTCGATGACCTGTGGAAAAAAAACCAGCGCGGGGAACTTGTGCCTTCAGGGTACTGGCAATTTCAAGGCGGCAGTGAGGCCTTTGAGGAATACCGCAGTCAATACATTCTCGATCTGCTTCGTGACACCGCCGGGTACGGGGGCGCAAAAATGCTCAGAAGAATGATGGGCATTGTGAGCGTCTGGGATATTTCGATCATCGAGGACCTGAAAAAGAGGGCTGTCGCCGAACTCGCGGCCATACGTATAGGTTCAAGATGGCTTCTCGAGCGTAAACAAATAACCGGGATCAATGATCTGATAGGTATAGTGAAGGAAGAAACAAAAGACATATGAGGAATTCCTATGGGCCTGAATCTGTCGGCACTCTGCATTGTGGACTCAAATAAGAAGGAGCAGTATGAAATACTCCAGGAAACGATCTGGGCCCCTCTGGCGCATTTCGGCATTCCTCACACAGCTTTTGACATGACATCTGGCAATGATTTGAACGACCCTCTTCTGTCATGTGCCGTGATAATTTTTGCGCAGGAGAATGTCCTGTCGTCCCTTTCCCCGGAAAACGGCATGTCGATAACGAAAGCGATCGCCGCCGGCACCGGGCTTATTTCCTTTGATCCTGATATCCACCACTTACCCGAATCACTCAAATACGCCTTCGGGCTGCGCACAACAGAAGAGCAGACACATATGCATGTTGGATTCTTTGACATGCCGGAGTCAACCACTCAAGCCGTTCGCACCATAGACAACGAACATTACATTACATATACAAGAGAGATCGAATTTACCCACTTCAATAAACCTGTTCGGGTGGGAAACATCGTCGAGATCGGCACAGACGCAAGGGTACTCATGGTCCATGCCAACAGCAGCGGATGCCCGGCTCTTGTAGTAACGAGTTTCGAAAAAGGGCGTGCAGTTCTGTTTACCTTTTCAACTACTGTTTGGCTGAAAGAATATTTTGGTCACGGTGGCGGTCTCACCGACGTTTTCTGGAAAAGCATAGCATGGGCAGCCCGAAAGCCGTTTACCATGTTCGCGATGCCGCCCTTTGCAACGATGAGGGTCGATGACTGCAGCGGAACAAACGATCGCTTCAGATGGATCGATACCGTCAACCGGCACGGCATCATCCCGCACTGCTCGCTATTTATGGAAAATATCAGCCGAACAGGCTCCCTGGCCCTCAAGCGCAAGTATGACGAAGGGCTTGCTGAATTCTCGGCTCACGCCTTTACCTGGAACCGTGTATTTTACTGGAAACCTGAAAGCCCCGAGGATCACACCAGAGGGGAGCCGCTGCCCGATCATGAATTGAGAGACGCGTTTCAAAAAATCGATGCCAAATTCTCCGAATGGGGTATAAAACCATCTCGAGTCTTCCTCCCGCATTTCGGCGAGGTCGGGCAAAATGTGCTTCCTTTTCTAAAAGAGCGCGGGATTATTTTTTTCGGCCTGCAAATGCGTATTAACGTGCCTTTCAACTACGTTGTCGGCGGGACAAACAGAGAACTTATGCCCTATTTCGGTCAGGGCGGTACACTGGATAAACATCCTGAAGACCCGGATTTTTTTGTGGCCGAGTCAGATTACACGACTTTACCGAAAGCTGAGATCGATCTAAAAGTCGCGAAGGATGAGATTAAGGAACCCTATCAGATGTACGATTTTCTCTGGGACTGGGGTAGAGTTGAGGTTGACATTGAGGCTGCCGCCCGGCATGCCTCGAACCAGCTGAAACTTGGCCTGGACAACTTGATTTTCGGGCAGATCAACACTCACGAGCAGAACATTTATGTCCTGTCTTTAGCGGAATGGGAAAATCTGATGACAAGAATCGAAGAGATGACAGAACGGTATAAGATTATGTGGAAAAATTGGGAGTACATAGCTTCCTACGCGGCGGACAGGCATGAAACAAGGATCATTTCTGTGGAGTACGATACGGCCACGCGGGATATCACCTGCAATTTTCAGGGAAGAAGCAAACAGACCCTCTACATATACGTTTTCAGGGACAAAGGTGAGTGCATTGAATACTCTCTTCATCCGGTACCGGATTTTGAGGATTCTATAAGTCTTGTTATCCGGGAATAAAGGCCCTCTATGAAAAATTACAGGCTTTTTGCCACAGTCCCGAAAGCAATGGAGGATATCCTCGCTGAAGAATTATGTGAACTCGGCGCACACAACATAAGACAGACCCTCGCGGGAGTTTCTTTTGACGGTTCAATGGAGACCGCGTACCGTGCCTGCCTCTGGAGCAGGGTTGCCAATCGTGTCCTTTTGATCCTGGATACTTTTGATGTAAGAGCACAGTATGATCTTTACAAAGGCGTTCAGAGGACTGACTGGGGGAAACATCTGGGTCCCGGGGGGAGTTTTGCGGTCACCTTTAACGTAAGAAGCTCCGATGTTATAAATAACTCGCATTTCGGGGCCCTGAAAGTAAAGGACGCTATCGTCGACCAGATGCGAAGCCGGTTCGGCAGGAGACCCGATATCGACCGTGAACGGCCCGATATAAGGATCAATGTGTACCTGAACAGGGAAAAAGCCAGGCTCAGCCTGGATCTTTCAGGGGAAAGTCTTCACCGGCGGGGCTACCGGGACATCAATATAAAGGCGCCGATGAAAGAGAACCTTGCGGCAGCGATCCTGATCCGGAGCGGCTGGCCAGAATTGGCCAAAACTGGCGGGTCTCTGCTTGATCCCATGTGCGGCTCCGGCACACTGCTTCTCGAAGGTGCCCTGATAGCCGTAAATCAGGCCCCCGGTTTGATGCGGGAATATTTTGGCTTCACCGGTTGGAAAAAACATGACCCGGCGCTCTGGAAAAAACTGGTCCTTGAAGCCGAAAACCGGAAAAACACTGCAGGAACCGGGCAGAATATTATCGCCGGTTTTGACCAGGACCCGAAAGCCCTTAGGGCCGCCCGGAATCACGTTGAAAATATGGGCATGCAGGACTTTATTCACCTGGAACAACGGGATATTGAAAGAGCAAAACCCCTGAAAAATGGGATACCGGGGCTTGTGATCTCCAACCCGCCGTACGGGGAACGGCTTGGTACGAAACAGGAAACAGCGGACCTGTATATGAAATTCGGCGAGGTCCTCAAAGCAAACTTCAGGCACTGGCGTGCTGCTCTCATTATCAGCAAACCGGAGCTTGGTTTCCGGCTTGGTATTCGCTCACGAAAACCGACCACATTTTATAACGGCGCGATCGAATGCAAGCTTCTGAGGATGAAAATCGAAGAACCGGAGTTCTTTATTCCAAGGGCAGATTCAAATCAGGGGCCCTAACCTGATACATCGCGTAAAAGTTAGCACCCCGGGCTGGATCCGGGCAATCAACTGCCTGCCAATCATTTGCAGAATGAAATTCCGCAGTTGGCGGAAGAGAGGAAATAGATTATGACTGAGACTGGAAGCGGAGTGCTTAAACTGACGAAAAACCGGGCTGGAGAACTGCGCAGCGCAGAAAATTCCTTTCGGCCGAAACAGGATGATATATGGGTCCCCCCTGAAATAATAAAACAGTATCAGCTGCAGGAAGGTACCTTGATAACCGGCCGGATTCTTCATGGTAAATTGACAGGTATCGATACCATAGGCGGTTTGACACCGGACCGGTACAGGGAAAGAACACCCTTCACCGAGCTCGTCGCCGTGAACCCCTGTGAAAAGTTCGATCTCGCAATATCAGGCAATATCAGCATGAGGATCGTTGATCTCATTGCACCCCTGGGCAAAGGGACCCGCGGGATGATCGTATCACCGCCAAAAGCAGGAAAAACCACGCTTCTGATGGATATTACAAAAGCTATTTGCGCATGCAGCTCCGGGACCCGGGTTATCGTTTTTCTAATCGATGAACGCCCTGAAGAGGTGACATTTTTCAGACGTGGAGTTGATGCCGAGGTAATAGCAAGCAATATTGATCAAAGCATTGAAGACCATATCAAGCTGGCCGAACTGACGCTAAAACATATCCGATCCGAGCTGGAATGCGGGATCGATGTGGTGGTGCTTGTGGACAGCCTGACCCGGATGGGGAGGGTTTTCAATCTGAAGGGAAGAGGCACTGGAAGGACCTTATCCGGAGGGCTGGATTCCGGCGCCCTTGAGATACCGCGGAAGTTCTTCGGCCTGGCCAGGAACATCGAGAACGGCGGCTCGGTCACAATCATCGCCACCGCCCTTGTGGACACGGGCTCAAGGATGGATGAGCTGATATTCCAGGAGTTCAAGGGAACCGGAAACGCGGAGATCGTGCTCGATCGCAAACTTGCTGAAAAACGCATCTTTCCTGCGGTGAATATAAGAGAGAGCGGCACAAGAAAAGAGGAGCTCCTGCATTCAAAAGAGGACCTTCAAAAAATAACCCTGCTGCGCCGGGCCCTCGCAGACCTCGGACCCGAGCAGATGCTCTCCCTCCTTCTTGGAAAAATGGAAGAACACCCCACCAACCAGGAGCTTCTGGACAGTATCCGGGTGTGAGGATAATGGAGGACAAATTGGTTCCTTTCGCCATAGAACGAATTGTCCAGCTTACTCTTAAAAAAGAGGCGTTGAGAAATGGCGTAGCTTCCCTTGCAGAGATGGTGAAGATGTGTACCGCAGTTTCCGTTAAAAC